>DAONDQ010000001.1:0-96887 GCA_035402645.1 Candidatus Cloacimonadota bacterium
GGAGGCATAGTCTATTTTCACCAATACGATTACAGTGTCATCATGCTCATGCAGGATAGCCTTGCATTTATCAAACAGGGCATTAGAAGTGCCGTATGGCAGATAGCTGCCCATGCCGAAGCGTTTATAGAGAGCAGACAGCAGTTGCTGAGCGAAGGACTTGGGAGTGGAAGTGGCTTCCAGTCTCAGATACAGATAGCCCTTACTGAATGCCATTCTGCTGGCATAGGTGGTCTTGCCGAGTCCCGGCTTACCGTATAACAGTCCCAGACCAACCATTTCAATTTTGGGTCGCTTGAGCAGATAATCAATACAGACATCTGCTTCGATAACATTGCTCGTTTGAACTAAACTTCCTTGTTTCATGTCTCTCTCCTATTTTATCCCGACTCTCTTCATCATCTCTGAGAAGGTCATGGTTTTAGCTAAATTGGTTACTCCATCCTCTGATTGCTCATCTTGGGTTCTAATCTCGATTATGGGGTGTTCTATCACATGTGATTCTGTTTGCTTCTCGTGATTTGCATTATTGGCTCTGATGTTGTCTATGACCTGTCTGTCCAACTGCTCGATGGCTTTCTCATGATTGAGTTTAGGATCAGGTGCCATTATCGCTGGTGGTTGGATAAACAGTGGATTATTCTGACTGGTAATCATGATCGGCATCGGTTTAATGAGACGGTCGACATTCTCCTGAGTCTGTTTGACCAGCTTCTTGGTGCGTTGCTCAGTCTGCTTTCTCAGGTTCTTGTTCTGCCGGTATTCTCTCTCCAGTTCCTTATGAGCAATCGGATTGTCTTTATCCAGTTCGATAAAGGGATGTTGCGCTCTTCTCAGCTCTGCCTGGCAGATAAACACATCCTGCTGGCTATAGACCAATATCCAGCGTGCATCGCTGTAATCGTATCTAATGACGCAGGGTTGGGCGATATGGTCGATTAGGTCAGGATGCCAGTAGAGCATCTTGTTCAGTCTGATGCCTTCGCTTCTGATGCGTTTACGCTCTGCGGTCAGCATCAGGAAGTTGAGCTTTGAAGATTCAACCTGTCTGTCTTCCGGCACCTGAGCCTGAGAGAAGACCTCATAAGGCTTCTTGTTTCCAATTCCGGAGTGAGGAGTATTGCCATAGATGTATCTGATGTAGAAAGCTATCATCTGCATGGTCTCTTCCACTGTGGGTGCGGTGCGTTCAAATAGCTTACGTGCCCATTTCTCATTCCGCATCAGAGTGGCAGGTTTATCTGCGACTGATGCTCCTCTGAAGGTGGAGATAAAGCGTTCAAACTGCTCCTGGAAAGTTCTGAAGAACCTCTCGATGACCTTTGACCGGGCATTGTAGCTTTCAGCAAAGGCAACTCCGATGCCCAGTCTGGGGAAGATGCCACCTAATTCTAAGGACAGGTCATGCTCTTCCCACTGCTCATTAAACAGCTTGGATTTGAAGGCTCTGCCATTATCGAGATAGACATACTGAGGTTTGCCACCATAGTGCAGGAAGGCATTGCGGAAGGCTGTGCTGATATGTGCGCTATCTTCCGTAACTGCCAGAGAAGCTCCCACCGGATATCGGCTTGCCCAGTCAAAGATCAGGATCATGGTCATGCGTTGTGGTCTGCCGGTGGCAGGATTGATAATATCAAAGGCTAAGGTATGTCCGTCTGCTACCCAGACCTGACCTACTTCCAAAATACCGTCATCCCGGATAATCGATTTGATGATATGCTCCGAGACGAACTTACTGCCCTCTCTCGCCTGATACCACTCGGCAGGATGGGTCTTTTCCCATTCCTTGCACCAGCGTACCAGAGTTTTCACACTGGAAGGCGACTCTATCATATGCAAAGCCTGTATCTGTTTGAGTAACGTAATGGCAGAACCGGGCTTGATACGTTTAGGACTGAGTAGCAGGTTGAGCAGATAGTTCTGTTCAGCATAAGTGACTTTACGTCCTCTGACCTCGTTCTTGCGTTTATGAATCAGGGCAAACATGTCACAGCCACTTTGCAGATAAGTTTCCACCCAGATACGCAGGGTGCGTTCACTCCGCTGTCCTTTGAGTTTATACAGATCAGGCAGCATGCGCTTGCTATTGTAATCTTCGGTGATGCGTTTCCACTCCACCACCTTTGACTTGCAGTCTTCCAATCGGTTCAGGGTATCCAGACAGAACTTGGCAAATAGCTTGGCTTCAGGTTCAAAGCTGAGTGGTAACGATTCAGTTGGTATAAGAGTGAGTTCAGTAGATTCGCTAATCTCTGGTTCATTATATATAGTAGCAGGCAGGTCTGTATAGACAGCCTCAGGATAAACAATCGATGTTTCCATGACCGGGTCGAGTTCATCAGTAGCTTCAACAGTAATGGCAGGTGTCTTTAAAACAGGCTTTTTGCTCTTTCTGCTTTTACCTGCATAATCAGGCATAGCCTCTTTGAGGATGTCTCCGTAGTTCTCAGGGTAGATATCATGCAGATTCATGAGTATCTCCCATGGAACTATATCCATAGATAAACAAAGCAGGCAGGGCATTGTCTTTAACTACGACAGTCCTATCTAAATACAAACTGGGTGTCAGTTTTTTGATATGACAATCCTGTTGCTCCAGATTAAGCAGTTCCTCATCACTCATGATGAAGGTTTTATTCGTATGGCTTCTGCCGAGTGATACAGTGACCTTCTCAGTCAGATATCCATCCTGGACTATTATTCTCCACATGGTTCGCATTGATACCTGTTTCAATTCTGCCGCTCGTTGCACTGTCAGCCAAATCAATCTTCGCTTCTGATCCATTTTCTCCAACCCTATGCCATATTGCCCTTGGACTGTGACACGGACTGTGCCAAATTTTGTCACAGTCCGCTGTTTTTTGCCTGGACTGTGCCATTTTTGACCGGAATGTCCGTTATCCCTTGTAATGTCGCAGATTGACTGCTTTTGCACCCGTTTGGTTTGGACTGTGCCATTTTGCTTGGCACAGTCGGTGGCACAGTCCGTGTCACAGTCCGACCTTTTTACGGGCTTGTAACTTATCGCTTTCATGTAAGCCTCCCTTAGTGTAGTATTAGGTGCTAACCTGCATACATGCAACACCTTGGGAAGGGCTTTCTGCGATTTTCACAATCTATCTGCAACTGCTCAGTCCCGCCGGAATAATCCGGCAGAGAATTTCACTTTTTACAAATTCATTGACACATCTATATGGGCTATTTTCATTGCATACGTGCACAATGATAGTAACCGATTGGTAACTGTCAAGAAGCTTGTGTAACCATAGAGGTAATTATGAAGTCAGGAACTATAGGCGACAGACTCGAAATGATAATGATAGCAATGGGTTTAAAGCAGTATCAGTTTGCTGAAAAATTTGGCGTTGCCCGTAACACAATCATCCGCTATATTCATAATGAAAGATACCCTGAACCCGAATTTATGGTCAGATTAGCCGACCTGAGTATCAATATCAATTGGTTGCTTAAGGGTGAAGGAAGCATGTATCTCGATAGCAGTGATCCATCGCTCATGACTGCCAAGACCAAGAAGAAGCTCCAACTGCTCAATGCCCAAAACACTCTAAAGCCTTTCACAGAGCAGATTTTGCAGAGAACAGTAATCATGCCCGTCGCTGCGGAAATTTCCGCCGGAACACCCATGCCGGTGCCGGAAGATTATGAGTTTTCGCAACACATTGAAATACCGAGAGCTATGTTGCACGGAAGCCCGGATGACTACTATGTTTTCAGAGTAAACGGCAATAGCATGGAACCTGTGATTTCGAATACAGACATCGTAATTGTGAAGAATCATCCCCTCTGGGACGATGTAAAAAATAAGGTCTGTGCAGTGCGAACCCCTGATGGGATCACGCTTAAGAAGGTTCAGATCGATTACCAGAGAGGTCAGATTTTACTGCTTCCATTCAATTCAGACTTTTCCGTTCTTATTATAGACTCAGATCAGACTGACACCGTTGGGCTGATCGGCCCCGTCATGCTTCAACTGCGGGTTTTCTGATTTGCACTTAACTCATTGAATAACTGCAATATCCAAAACCAGTCCAGAACAATTCCAAATTTGCAGTTTTCGTGTCCTAAATGATGCCAAAACAGTCCAAATCGGACTGTGACACAGTCTAAAACATATCTGCTATAACTCTCCACCCCTTAAAGCCTTATCCCCACTTGGCACAGTCCACTGCATTTGCAGTTTACGGTGTCTGTTTATAAGAATGATGAAATTAATAATAAATTGACATAGAACAATTATTAATATGCAATTGATATATGAGAGTATTTATGTGGAGGTTGTATGAAAAAGATATTCGTATTCTGTTGCATGATATATTTCGTGAGTAATATTTTCGGATTTCCACAAAGGCATTACTATCAGCAGGTGGTCAGTCCTCTGTTTAATTTACCGATTATATATATTTCAAATTCATCCGGATTACGCAATATTAACTATAACTTCACTGCCATAAAAACAAATTCAAGCGATACATTGTCTATATTAAAGGATGATTTCACTAAGATCAACCTCTGCAAGATTGATAGCTATGCAATCGCTTATATTGATTTGGGAGCTTTTGATACGCCTTGGGCAATAGGTGATACCATCCATTGTGAGATCACATTTATCCACAAGGGGAGATATAAAGGACAAAAAAGGCAATGGGATCTCATCATCCAGGATAAGTCTTATGCAACAATCGAAAAAATCAGTAATATTGATAAGATAATGATTCCACCCTACAGTCGGAGTCTCAAAAATATTAGAACCGTGGAGGTACGGTCCGGTTTGTAAAGACGTAATAGACATTTACTACTTTTCGAAAAAACGATAATTGTTCAATACAGAACACTGTATCGTAGCCATAATTTGTCGTTCATGAAATTCTTCATCTCGATAAGATGGAGTTTGTTTGGAATGATCGTAGGCCAGTTCAATTCAGGGGACGAAAATAGGGTGGGAATCGAAAATCCGCCAATCACGATCGGACTCAACAATATATTGATCTCATCCAGCAGAGAAGCTCGAATCAAAGCACCACTGAGACGACCACCGGAACTTGTAGCAATTGTTTCCACTTTGAGTTTGCTTTTTACTTTATCGAACATCCTCGGAAGATCGACTCGGTTTTTTCCCTCCAGCAGATATGGGATATGCCGACTGCGTAAAAACGCCAGGTAATCAGGCGGGGCAGTTTCCGTAGTTAGATGAACCATATAAGTCTCGGGATCATCACATTCGGCAGTGTAACCATTTCGGAATCTCCCCCGTCCATCGACAACCGAAGTCCAGGTTTTCCGTCCGGCACGGTTCACGATATCATCCGGCAAATAATCCTCATAAAGTTGATCCAAATCTCCATCATAATGGGAAAGTTCTGCCAATTCCTGGTTTTCTGCCACCACCATATTGCTGCCTTCCAGAAACATATCCGGTTTATAGAGATCAATGATTGTTTCAGAAAAGCTCTTCCATTCTTCCCTTGTGCAAAGCATATCATATAGTCCCGGGTTCCTGAAAGAATCAAACATGGTGGAATTTGAGCCTAATGTGATTCTGCCATCCACTGATGCACAGACATAAAGGACAACTTTCGGTCTATTCATGAATACTCCTATTCCCTTTTAAAAAACCTCAATTCATTAGCAGTTTAATGATTCCGTGCTTTCGTTTGTCAAATTCATTATCTATTGTTTTTACTGCTTTATGCAAAGCAGGTAATGCATACACCAGTTCTTCCCTTGCTTCCGCAGTATTCATGAAATGAAGAGACAGGACTGTATCGAAGAATGGAAATTGATTCCACCTGCCTGTTCCTGTACGTTCTGACTTCAACCATTTCAAACCTACTTTCATATATTGATTTGCCTGGGGAGTATTCAGTTGTGAAAGATGCAGCCACAGGGCAACTGTACAGCGCTTGCAGCAGAACCTGCCGGTAAAGGTTTTGGGGTCGATGATCATATCCAGGAATTCACTGGAAGTGTTATCCCGAATTTGAATGAGTTCCTTATCCGTTGTCTTCGCATGATGCAGAACAAAGCTGGCATATTCACCCAGGATATGCATCTTGCTTGCCTTTGTGGTAAGCTTTTCGCCTGTATATGAATAGATTGGGTTGTACCATTCATCATCAGAAATCTCGTAGAGATTACGATAATGGATCCCCTTCCCTTGTCTGTTGCTGATAAAATTCAAAAGGGAATTCAGTTCATTCTGGTTGAGCCTGTTTCCGAGAATAATAGAATCAAGATAGCGATAGACAGCAGAGGATAAATTTGTATCATTCATATGAATCCCTACTCTTTTTTATTCTTCTTTTTTACCTTATTTCCGTATGGGTAATAAGGTCCTTCCGGTGAAGTCACAAAAAGAGCTTTTCCCAATTCACTTGCAATATCATCATCATCCTTGGATGCACCATTAGAATTTAATAAAAAAAGAGAGTTGGCAACCATATTTACAACATCAGGATCCACACAGTAAATTAATGACCATATTTTCTTTGTCACACTGGGTTCAGGATCAGTTGAACCACGGAACGACCATATTGTATCTGCTGTGGAAGTAGATATCATACCATATTCAACATCTGCGCTTAATTTACCTGCAAAATAACCCTTTTTGTGAAACCATTCCCAAATATGTGTATAAACTATTGTATCAATATTGTATTTGGACTTTAATATCGAATATTCCGTAGAATCCACCTGGGTTAAGTCTCGCATGCTTTCATTTTTCATTATTTTATCACTTATCAATCCCGGGATTATATAATACCCTCTGGAATTAACCACTTCAGCCATTGTGCACCAAAAAGGGTCATCGATTTCTGTATAAAAGCTCTCATTAATCGGATACAATGCCATTATTACACCTTGTTGTTTTGCATCTGGTGATAATTTCACAGAGCTCTGAGATTTCATACCAAGCATGTCCAGCTTAACAAATTTCACCAATTTTGCTGACTCGGGATAGATTTCCAATTCTTTGTCCAAAAAGGGTTGAACATCCTTCTTGGGTTTCATCTGTTTTGTCAGCAAAGCTAATTCCAGATACATCCCGGGAGGTACTTTCTTTTCATACATAATTGAAGTATTAATGACATTCTTGATTGATTTTATCAGTAATGTTCGTGTTTCCACAGAAGGGTTAATTTTATAATTGTAGAGATCTTTACTATATGAACCCCAATACATTACGTTTTCATAAGCACTGATAACGGTAGATAAAAGAAGCATGATTATGATTGGAATAATATATTTCATGCTCCTACCTTCATCGGATAAAACTCGTACTCTGTCTTGGTTCAACTTCAGGATGAGGGATCTTGTCCTTTCCTGCTTCGATGCACTTGAGAAGCCAAGCCATGTTGTTTCCCAGGGTGCGCATGGTCTGCATGCCTTCCAAGTCCTGCATTACTTCCTCTGGTGTGGTGCCGTGAGTAGAATTCCAATATTGGGAAGAAACGACAGGCATACCTGAAATTGTGAAATACTTGTTCAATCTGTCGAAGGCAGCACTGGCACCGCCACGACGGCAGTTCACAATGGCTGCTGCAGGTTTCAATTTATATTTTGCTGATTTCAAAAAGAACACACGATCGAGAAAAGAGCAGAGAGAGCCGTTTGGCGCAGCATAATAGACGGGAGAACCCACAACAAGACCATCCGCTTGTCTCATGAGTTCAATGCATTCATTCACAGGATCGTCCTTGAATACGCAGAATCCTGTTTCTATGCATGCATAACAGGCGGTACAGCCACGGATTGGTTTATTACCAATGTGGATAATATTAGTATCAATGCCCTGTTTGTTCAATTGTCCCGCCACTTCGCTGAGAGCGGTGAATACACAGCCTTTTTCATGGGGACTGCCGTTTATCATGAGGACTTTCATAAGAGCTCCTTGGTTGTAGAATTATGGCGATAGGGTGACACCCACAAGGGGTTCATTCTTTATTATTGCTGCTACCCATAGCTCACGCTATGGGCTATTATGTTTCACCATTGCATGGTTTAAAGGATAGGCACATGGGTCTATCCCTACATCAACTTTGAAATGGGTCTGCTGACGCGGACCCCTACTCCCTGTAACCTGGCATCTTCTATATGTACGTTTCTATACAATTTCTAAAATTCATAGATCCTCGCATTCGCAAGGATGACAACTTAATGAACTGTCTGTACTATTTCCTATTTCCTAATTCCTGTTTCCTTCAGCAATTCATAATTCTTACTTCTTAACTCTTAATTCTTAATTTCTGCTCCGGGTATCCCACCTTCACCAGGTACAGTCCCTGTGGGGGAGCTGTCATGATGAGCTGCTGGTTGGGATTGCGCTGATCGAGAAGTGTTTTCACGATCTCGGGCTTCATATTCGTTGTCCCGATATTGATGAGAAGTCCGACGATACGGCGTACCATGTTATGCAGGAAGCGGTCTGCCGTGATATTGAAAATGAACTCATCCGCTGTCTCTTCTATGGTCAGTTCCTTCACATTGCAGACACGATTCGGTATTTCGGGATTGGGACGCCCGAAGGAAGAATAGTCATGAGAACCCAAAAAATAAGGTATGGCTTCCTGCATTTTATCCGTATCCATCCTACGATAACGAATAAAGCCCGAAAAATTGCGATTGAAGGGGGTTAATACTTTGGCAAGGTGATATGTATATCCACGCTCAAACGCATCGTAGCGTGCGTGAAAATCGCTGGAAACAGACATTACGGATAAGACGCGTATACTATGGGGCAATCTTACATTAGAAGCGAGGCGTATC
Source organism: Candidatus Cloacimonadota bacterium (assembly GCA_035402645.1). Lineage (GTDB taxonomy): Bacteria > Cloacimonadota > Cloacimonadia > Cloacimonadales > DAONDQ01 > DAONDQ01. The sequence goes on from DAONDQ010000001.1 coordinate 8,788, forward strand.
TGTTCTCCTGTCATATTCACAGGGAAATCAAAATGAGCATATTGCGATTCTGCATGAACACCCGTATCCGTACGTCCGGCACATACAATATCAATCGGTTCTTTCGCTATGTCTTCAAAGACTGCTTCCATGGTTTGCTGAACTGAGTTTGCATTGTGCTGTTTCTGCCAGCCATGGAATGCCATGCCGTCATAGGATATCTTCATCAGGAATCTTTGCATGGAACCTACAAGGCAGCGGTGAGAATATAAAGCGTGATCATGAAATACAGAAACAGGTTTGACCAAGTAAAAAGAATGGGATGGGGGTATTCCATTTCCAGGCGATGTCTTGTCTTCTCTTCGATCAGGGGAATCTTGTCCCAGGCACACATAAAGGATTCAACGAGAATATCCACAGATTTGCTGAGGGAGATCTTTCCGCCACTCTTGAATTTCTGTATGATGTGCGTGTTTTCCTTCGTAAAGATGGGGATAAATTGCATGGTGGCAACGAAAAAGTAGAGCATGGGGCGAAAGAACTTTGAGTGTTTCAGAGAACCGCTGTCTTCCACCAATTTATAAAGTGTGGTGGTCTTGAGCAAATACAGCGATAGAAGAAGCAGGTACAGTACCCGGCATGCAAAGTTCAACTGCACGGGAAAAGGAACATCCACTAGCATGGCAAAGATGAAATAGGAAATGAGGAAGGGAAGTATACGCAGAATGATCTTCCCCCACATGAAAAATATCCGATAACCGGGAATGAGATAAAGAATAGTCAATCCGAACATCAGCAGGAAAGAGGCAAAATGGACAACTGTCGAGAGTACGACACCCAACAGGAGAAGAATGATCTTCAGATATACGTTTTGCTGATGAAAGATGGTTCCGAATCTCATAATTTCATTGTGTCTTTATGATAAAGGGTTTATAGAGATCATATGGTCTGTATTGATCAAATGGTTGCGGTAGATTGACCACATCCTTCACGATTTCCTGTTCTTTATTCAGCAAATCCTGTTTGACCTGATCTTCTACAGTTGGAACTTCACGTTTCAGAGTATCGGGATTATCATGTTTAACAGGGAGAGAATATGTTTTTAACGAATCTCTTGGCTGCGGATTTGTGACAGGTTGATTCAGTTCCTTCAGCATCTTCTCTTTTAATATCTTTTCAGCTCTATCCCTCTTCTCTTTTTCTTCCAGAGCCTTGAAACTGGGAATGAGGTCAGTAAAGACAAAGTTCTTTCCCGTATAGAACTGAATAATGAACTTGCTGTAGTCACTGTTGATATCCTTCTTCAGAAGATCATCAAAGTATGGTTTGGCATCTGTAGAATCATGTTCATTGAACCAATATATATATCCTAATGAATATTTGGCTTTATCCCCAAAGGGAGAACCTTTCAATTCGGTGAGTGATTTCAGAATGGTCTTGGCTGAATCGGGAGAAGTACTGTAGATGCTCATTGCCTGTTTATACTGCTCTTCATTCTCTATTTCCTGGTCAGTGGTCACAACCACTTCTTTTCCCTGTATCAGCATACCGGCTGCATGCGTGTATTGGTTCAGTGGATATTCGTTTTGCATGTGCTGATAAACAGCCATCATATTCATAGAATCAGGTAAACTGTACTTATAAATCCAAATCTGGTCAAATAATGCTAATGGAGCATATTCGGTATCGTATTCCATTAAATCTGCCAGAAGTTGCCTCTCCCTTGCCTTGAGCTCCTTGTGTGTAGGCTCTGCCTTATGCACTGGGATATTCAAGCTATCGCTTTTCACTTGGGTATTCGTACTGTCTCTGCCTTCTGTCTTTACTGGAATTGCCGATTCCTTTTTCTGAGAACCATGTTGTTCATGTTTCTGCTGGTGTGAATCCTGATTCGAAGAAACCTGTTTAGTTTCATTTGTTGGGACTTGGGTTTTCACTACGGTACTGGTATCTGTTTTGGCAGATTCATTAAGAAGTGAGTCTGAAACAACAGTATGAAGTGTATCAACCTCAATTGTATCGGATTCCATTATTGAGAGTTTCAGTTGCAAAGAATCCAGTTCGGATTTGATCTCATACCGATGTTTCTCAATACCGCGATATACAGATAATGCCGAATCAGGAAGATTCATATTATGGAGATAATATTCAGCCAGTTTCAGCTGTTGATTTACCATATCGGCAATTGCCAGTTTGCTGTCCTTTTTATTATAAAGAATGATCTGACTTGCTATCGCGCTTTTCGAAATGGCATCATCAACAAATGGTGAAGTGGGCAGTTCAATTTTTACGTTGTTATAGAATGTGATGGATTTTTCATAATCGTGCTCATATTGAAGATAGAACTCACCAAGATAGTAATTCGCTTCAGCTGAGTATTGGGTTCGAGGATTGCTCTTAATAATTTCATTATAGAGAGCTACCGCTTTCGTGTATTGATTTAATCCCAAGAGGTTTCGAGCCATGAGCAATTTGATCTTGGGTATTATATCCAGTCTGTTCTCTATTTTTAATAAAGGTTTGATCTCAGTTTCTACTTTCTTGTAATTTTTCAGATTATATTCATTCAGTGCAATATAGTACCTTGCATCGAGCTTGATAGATTTTTCCAACCTGGACTTAAGCAGACGCTGGAATACCTGGTTAGACTGGCTGTATCTTTTTTCTAGATGATAAGCATATCCCAATTGGAAAAATGCAATCTTGTACTCTTTAGAATGGGGATAATTATCTATGATCTTTTGTAAGTAGTACACTGCCTGGGCATATGCTTCATTATCCATACTGATAATGGATAATTGTATATAGGCTTGTGGATAATACTTCTTGAATAAGGGATTTTGTAAAAATTCTGTTAGGGTGGAAATCGCTTCTTCATCTTTTTTCATATCATGCAGGACACTCGTTTTGAAGAGAGTGACTTCGGGAGTGAGTTTTGAATTCGGATAGAATTTCAGGAATTCCTGGCATTTTTCATATGTCTGAAGATCGGCGTTTCCTTTATAATACATGCATTGTGCAAGAATGAATAATGCCTGGTCACAGTATTTGCTATTTTTATATTCTGTGAGAATATACCCACATTTTTTCATTGCCTTGGTATATTCATCAATTGATTGCGGACTTGCCTTATCACCAACAAGTGGTCTGGAATATGCCGATTTAAAAAGTTTCTTTGCATTGTAAAGTGTATTATAATACACACATCCATTCAGGAGAAGCAGGGGTAACAGAACCAGGAAAAGCAGAACCCGGTATCTTTTCATGTAATTAAGTCCTTTTACTTGATGTCAGGTCAATTCAATGGAATAATCTTGGAGACCAGATCAGGTAGAGTAGTGGAATCAATTAGATCTTTCATTTTTTGGATATCATCGTAAAGAATACGATCCTTATCCAAATGAGGGACTATTGAACGGATTTTTGCCTTCACTTCTTCAATTACATCAGAGCTCTGCATTTCTCTTTCATCAAGAGCCTGACAACCTGACATTAATTCGATACCCAAGACATAGGCAACATTATTGATGATTGTCCTGGCTTTCATGGCGGATATGGTTCCCATGCTGACATGATCTTCCTGGTTAGCGGAAGTGGGGATGGAATCAACAGAAGCCGGATGAGCTAAAACCTTGTTCTCGGATACTAACGAGGCAGCAGTGAGCTGTGCGATCATAAATCCTGAATCGACCCCTGGTCTGGGAGCAAGGAATGGTTTCAATCCTCTGTTCAAGGCAGGGTTGAATATTTGTTCCATTCTTCGTTCCGAGATATTTGCCAATTCAGAAACTGCAATCCCGAGTGTGTCTAAGGCAATGGCTACCGGTTCGCCATGAAAATTCCCTCCGGATATGACTCGTTCCTCTCTCGGAAAAATCAACGGATTATCCGTTACTGAATTCATTTCCACAGAGAGAACTTTCTTTACATAATCAAGTGCTTCCCGAACAGCACCATGAACCTGTGGTGTACATCTGAGACTATATGGATCCTGAACATTGCTGCAGGTCAAGTGTGATTCACGTATCCTGCTGCCCTGTATCAGGCGGAATAAATTATCTGCTGAGGTTAATTGTCCTGAATGCGGACGCAGCCCGTGAATAAGGGGATCGTATGCTGCAGGAGTGCCTTTCATAGCATCTAAACTGAAAGCAGCGCAGATATCAGCCACCTTTACCAGATTGTAAGCACGAATGAGTGTTAAAATCCCTACAGCTGTCATGACCTGCGTACCATTATTCAGCGCAAGACCTTCCTTTGCCATGAGTTTTACTGGTTTGATACCGGCACGATTCATCGCTTCAGCACCATCCAGCAGTTCATCATGAAAGTAAGCCTTTCCCTTCCCCAATAAAACAAGAGCAAGATGGGAAAGAGGAGCTAAGTCACCACTTGCACCCACTGAACCTTTCTCGGGGATACAGGGATGGACACCTTTATTCAGCATATCGATCAATGCCTGAAGTGTTTCGAGCCTGATCCCTGAATGTCCACGTGCAAGAACATTGATTCGAAGCAGAAGAATTGCCCGGGTTTCAGAGATGGAAAGGAAGGGACCAACACCCGTTGCATGACTCAGTATAAGATTTTCCTGTAATTCGTCGATCTGATCAGCAGGAATACTTATTGTGCTGAATTTCCCGAAACCAGTCGTTAATCCATAGACCACTCTGCCTTCCCTGATAATGCGATCCACATATTCTCTGCATACTTTCACATTCTGAGCTGCCTCATCGGTCAAGGATACTTCAGTCATCTGATAAGCTATGCTCCAGATTTGTTCAAAGGTTAAATCTGATCCATTCAGGTAAACACGGTCCATGAAATACTCCTTATTGATTCATTAACGTCATTTTACATGCTGGTCATATTTGTCAATATTCATGCAAATAAGAAAAGGCGGCTGATAAACAGCCGCCTTAATATTCAAGGGCTTGATATGGTTATTTAACCAACATCATCTTTCTGGTTTCGGTATGATTTCCAGTCTTTAAAGTATAGAAATAAATACCGGAGCCAACGCCTTCGTTATTGCTATTGGTGCCATTCCAGTTAATCGTATGATTACCGGCTGGTGTTGAACCCTTCACTAAGGTCTTCACGAGTTGACCCTTAACATTATAAACATTCAGGGTAACATCTGATGCTTTCGGCAGATTGAAGGAAATAGTGGTACTTGGGTTGAATGGATTTGGGAAATTCTGCTTCAGCATGGAATAATTTGGCGCAACCGGATCGTTGATTCCAACAACTGGAGGCCACTTGATATCAAGAGAAGCATACATGATACGACCACCGTCAGCCTGACCGACAGCAGGACTAATGGAAGCAGCGCCCCAAGAGTTGTCATCTAAGAACATCAGGTGAACTCTACCGGTTCTGTAACCATTTTCATCAGTGCTGATATATTCAACATAATCACCAGGATATACCCATTCAGGTACCATCGGATTGTTGTTCTGAGTCAATTGAGGTGTCTCGACTGAATTCAGAGAAATTGGTTCACTCCATTGTAAACCCGCATCGGTATGATTAGGATCGATTACAGGATAAATGGAAATGTAAACTTCCGGTACATTCTGATAAGTGGAAAGTTCCGGATAAGTTGATGCATAAGTATTATATAAATATGATCTGGTACAATCAGCCCAAACGGCAACCATTTGATCGTGTTCATTCATCTGAGACATATGGAACCAATTATAATGGAATCTCATTGCAGAATCAACTGCGGTATTATCCCAATACTGATAGGGCCATGTCTGAACAAATTGAAGTACGTTATATGGTGGATTGATACCATCATCAACAGTTGTAAATTGAGGGCCGTTTCCATCAAGATTCCAAGGAACGGAAGGAGTTCCATCATTGGGATTGATGTCTTTCGGATATAAATCACACACTACAAATGTATTGTTCTGAGTGTCAAAAACCACATCTTTTACATCGGATGTGAGAGGATACCAGTACAAGCTATCAGGAGTTGATAATGCTGTGACTAATGGGAAATGAAGCTTGTGATAGGAATCCATTTGCAGATTGGTGTGACCGCCTTCATCAATTGCATAATTCAGGTGATCATAAGCTTCACCCGTAGTGGAATCTGTAAAGTAACCAGCACCGGTCAATGGGTCAACTGGATTTGTAATCTGGGTGTCAGGATTCATAGAATACTGTGCCCATTCGCCAACGCCATAATTGCTGTTTACGAAAACATCAACATATGGCTCTCCAAGAGAATATGTTACAGATGCATCATAAGCAACATGATGACCAGCAATATAGTATTTTCCGTCATCGCCAACAAAGTTAGCATAGAACGGACGACGCCATGCGTTTTGATCCACATTCCATGCATCCAAAGTAGGAATTGATGTATATGACCAGGTTAATGCTTCGCCATTCTCGAGCATGGCTGGAGTAAAATCAGCATAAGCAATCACTTGGTTTTCTGAAGGATTGGGGGTTCCAACAGTATGACTTACTGAATTCGTGGCTGATACATATACGCGACGATGATCAGCAATAGGTGAAGGTCCAATCTGAACATTCGGCCATATGAATTCATTGTCGGAAGTAGAATTTGTTGCAAGCGCAGTAGGATTATTGATTGCAATCGTTGGATCACTGATCAAGCCGGGAATACCTTCTAAAAATGCATCCCATGCAACATCAACTTCAAGTTGTGTATCACTAGGATCAGCATCAACATGCCATGCAAAGATGGGTTTCCCGCTCAGACGATCTAAATCCATGGAACTGTAGCCTTCTTTTACTTGGGTAGAAGTGATTTCATTGTTCACTTCAACAGTCCCGTCATGCTGAACATAAGTGTAAAATACACGTCTTTGTCCAGATGCAGTACGCTGACCCATGTAAGTTAAATATACACCGTCACCGGCTGTGCTGCTTTGTACGCGAACGGCAGGTGATGAATATCCACCAACCATATAATCCCAGTATGTTGTGAGAAGAGCGGTTGGGGTTGTAAAAAATTGATATTCAGGAACATCACGAGTAATCGGCTGAATAGAAGCCGGTTTTAATTGAATGGCTATTTTTGATTTTGTAACGGCTTTCATTTCCTGGGCTGACAGACAGCCAAATACTAAAGCAAGCAATGAAAGCAAAATAATCAAACGCTTCATCTTTCCTCCTTGTATAATAAGTAAAACCGAAACCTATGTTTCCGTTACTTAGTTTTCATTGTTTAGAATTTCATCTTTAATGATACACGATGGGCATTACCGAAGAAATCATCTCCTAAATAACCCATGTCTGTGTATGCATAATCAATGTCGAAAACTGCTATTCTGGTAGCTAATTCCCAACCTAAACCAAAACTTGGGCCATACGTATCATAATTCACTTGATATCCGGCACGTGCAAATAAGGAACCATATTTGTACTCAGTTCCAATATTCCAAGTTTCCTGTCTATCTATGCAGTTATCAAGTTGGGCTGAAATGATCCAGGCATCTGTATCTGTACGATAAAGATCAGCACTGACACCCATCGAGAAATTCATGGGTATTTTCGCTGATAATTCAGCAGGATCTTCATCAATAAGACCATCTCCATCATTATCAAGCAAATCTACAGGATCTTCATCAGTCTTTCCATCTCCATCATTGTCAATGGTGTATTTAACATCAGGTCCAAAGTTACGGAGAGACATACCAATGGTAAGGTTTTTCCATTTGGTATTATACAATGAGCCTAAATCAACTGAATAGCTGTTTATAGCATAGCCTGCTGTTGCTTCCCGCAAGTACTTTCCGGTAAAACCGAAAGCAAACTTATCGGTAAATGCACTTGCATAAGTAAAACCAAATGCCATATCCGCATAATTGAATTTTTCACCGGTTGGACCGAATTCATCTTCTCCATTAACATTCATTGGAGCCATATGTAATACGGAAGCACTTACTGCATACGCTGATACACCCGTTGAATAAGATGCTGCAACAAAGTCATGCATAATATCACTGGGCCAACTTGTATGCGAGAAAAATGCCTGCTGTTGAGGTATGAGAGCTAAACCAGCCGGATTCCAATATACGGACGAGATGTCATTCGTTACAGCAGTATAGGCTTCACCCATACCTGTTGCACGGGCATCTATTCCAAGTTTTAGAAACTGCAGGGAGGCTGTGCCTGTTTTGGGGAAGATACCAGCTTGCAGAAAAACAGGAGCTGCTGCAAGAACAACCATGGTTAAAATTAGGATGATCTTTTTCACAGTTCCTCCTTATTTAAGTAATACAAACTTACCGGTCTTTATTTTCCCGTTTTCCTTATTTTCCACAGAGAAAAGATAAATACCGCTAGCTGTTATTTGGTTATGTTTCGACAAGAGATCCCATGAATGGATACCACTTGCAGTGATACCAAGGGATGCGGCTTTACTGACCGTGATGACATCTTCATTATAAGCGCCATCATGGTTTATTTCATCGACTAAATCACCCGCAAGGGTATAGATACGAATCTTACAGTGCTCTGGAATATTCACGAACCATATCCGTTTGCTCTTATCACCCTTCGTATCATTTTCTCTTCTTCCGTCAAATTTACTCAATCCGAGGTAAGGGTTCGGAACTACGTATATGTTGTTCATCTTTTCCTTTGCAACAGGACCCGGGAAAAAGACTTTCATATTTGCGTCTGTATCTCGACCTGTTTCAAGGTAATTCAGATCCTGCTTCGGTATACCTCTGTCATATGCTGTTACGGCAACATAATATTCCAAACCCTTGGGCGGGTATAGGATCGCAGAGTTGTAATAACGACGAGCTAAACGAGTTTGACGAAGCTTTTCAAGCTTACCTGTTGTATCCCCAAATTGCGGAAGAGGTAAACTCGTCTGTCCACCGTGACTCAACAAGGGAATAAGCGCATCATCATAAAGTTCGGTATATATATCAACAGGTACATTAGGATTCCTAAATAGCAGCGCCTGTTGAATCTTTTCCTCTTTCGTAGGATATGCCGGGTTCGAAGCCATGGCGTCAGCAGCTGATTGAAGTTCAGTGGACCATTCTACGTTAGGATTATAAAGAGGCTTTCCATATAGCGTATCGCCAACGACAACCTTCTTGAACATATAATTAACATCATACTTGTAGAACATTGTATCTGCTTCTGTGGCAATTGTCAAATTAGGAAGTCCCTTCTCAATTCCTGTATAACCACCAAAATCGGCATAAACGGGATTTCCAAGATTGACTTGATAGTCTGTCCAATCACGCCAAGTATCTTTTTTATCCCATTTTTCCTTCATTTCCCAATCTTCTTGAGAACCGCTACCTGAACGTCCCCAAAGTGTGTACCCTTGGAAGTCATGGCGTAATCTATAAGAAGTATAGGGATTTACAATTGCATTTACATTCGGATAATCAATTCCGGGTATATCATGACCGGGTTTGAATTCATCCGGGAATTGAGACCAATCAACATATAACTGATCACTATCAATACCTGGATGTGTTGGAGTTGTTGACTGCCAACCAGTAACTGCATTTGTAACTGTTTTTGAATCAGTTGAAAATTCTGACCGGTTATCCCAATATACATCGATTCTATTACCATTATCAGCAATAAACGCAGCCATTTTGGGAATTGCCGGAGGTTCTGGTGGACTGTAATGTGGGTATGTATCAGGTAATACCACTGTTGCTAATGTCTGTGCTTCCCCATAAATCAATGCTGCCCAGTTGGCTGAAGCTTTCAGGGATTCGAGATCTGTGCCGGGGAATACTGCGATAACAATCTTCATCGTGTTACCTGGTTTCAGATTCCATGAATTCGCAGTAGGTGCATCGTATCCGTGCTGATCACCATAGAACGCAAAGAGATAACGGGTATCTGAAGGAGTTGGTTGTTCATATGCTCCATCCTGGTCTGGACGAAGTGAAGTATACTTATTTGTATTCGGATTATGATTTACCAATAACCAGTATTTCTCATTTGCTGTTTTCTTGGGACTGTACAGCGGTGCTAATTGTGTTGCATCGCCATCGTCAGGTCCATCTCCTCTTTTCCAATACCAACAAGCAAATTGAAGTTCATCTGGATTAGGTGTACAGACACGGGAACCAACATAACCAGTTGTTAAACCACCGTCACCATCTGCATCACGGGTATAAGCAAATTCATAACCTTTACCACGTACGTAACCTGATACATCATCCAGTGAACGCTGGTCACCATTCCAGGTTTGTGGGCCGCAATCGCAGTCCATGTATATACCCATTGCGCAGTCATATAAAGTATCAAGAGGATTGAAATTGGTAATATCGAATTCAACATAACATAAGTTCTTGATGTATTCATAACTCCACTGATAACTCATCTGTCTGACCATGACATTCAAGGGAACATGCTTATTCGAAGCAGCATCTCTTCCAAAATCACGATCTCCGGCAGTTCCAAATGGACTAAAATCATAATAGTATGAATCAAAGTCCTGTTCTGAAACTGGCGCACCATCTTCATCAACAAGATGGTCATTATCATCATCATATGGCGTTGTAAAGTTGTAATCAGTATTTGTTCCAATTTCTTTCAAATCCATGAATCCAAGAGGAAACCATATATCGATGTTGTTTCCTTTCGTTATTTGGCTAACTTGAAACTGAGTAAGTTGGGAAAGATACATTCCACTGAAACTTGAGAACTGTGCAGGTAATTCACTGCCGGGTCTGAAGGGGAATGTATAACCAGGAAAATCCTCGTCAATGAGTCCATCACCGTCATCATCCACGCCTCTCTTTTGGAAACGTGTGGATGCTGCCATGATATCGTCTGAATTCTGGTAGGCAGTGTATTGAGCTGCAATCGCATCGTTATTACTTTCGAGAGGATTATACGCTGGCAGGAACTCATATAAACCCGCATCACCATCAAAACCTACAGTAACGAGAGTATCAACTACAGGTTTTTTGTTCGGATTCCACAAAGGATCATCAGCAGTAATAACTCGAGCACTATCTGCGGGAGTAGCATAAGGATTCGACGCCAACCAATATAATTTCTTTCCTGCTGAATTTCTGCGAGGTTTCTTAGCACCGAACCATAGTGCTCCCTGATATAGATAATCTATACCTGAACCACCAGGATATTCAAGTGAGGGCCATTGCGGAACAGCTCCATCACCAGCACCAAAGAAGCCATAATTACTAACTCGCAACCAGATATTTCCAACATTATGCCATTTGGAAAGATCAAACTTCTTTGATTGGGATTGCGGTGAAACTGCTCTTGCCGTCAACAGGGACGCAAGTAGAAGAAACACCAGCAAAATAATAACACATTTTAAGGATAATCTCATGTATAATCCTCCACTCTATACTATATTATCATCTAAATAATCGATACAAGTTATTAGCCATTATTGGCTTAATGAAAATACCACAGGAATTGATGCCCAGCAAGCTACCGGTTTTCCACCACTCTTTGCGGGTTGGAATTTCCATTTACGCACAGCAGTCTTTGCAGCATCATCAAGTCCATTAGGGCTGCTATCCAAGGATTTCTTCACTTCAATCGCACCAACTCTACCATCCACTAAAATTTCAACGTCAAGCCACACCGTCCCTTGAATTTTAGCACGGCGTGCAAAATCGGTGTACTCAGGAACGACTTTTGAAACAACTACTGGTGGATCTTCGTATGCTACAAATCTGGGAGTTTTACCTTCTTCACGAATGCCACCCACTTTATTCGTCATTTGAGTACTCAACACAGTTGATTCGATTGTTTCAACTGTTCCAACATCATCACCAGTACTCTTTCCACCAACATTCTCATCGATCACGATATTGAAAACAGGCTTGGAGATATTTTCCGGTGGCTTGATCTTTTCTCTCATCTCTGGAGGTATATCTATGGTAATAACATCCTTGCTTTCGTATTGATATGGTTTGATACTCAGCTTGGGAGACACCATAACCAGGAATAAGAAAAAGAGTATAGCCCAACTGAAGGATTTGTCCAAATAAGACAAAGCAACATCTTTCCAATCGTACAAATGCTTGTGTGCCATTATGACCTCTTTTTTCTTGCTTCGAAGGATACTTTATAAGCACCAACATCCTGCATCTGTTTCATGATATCAGACATCACACCATAACGAGTATCGCGATCTGTTCGAAAACATGTAACCAAGTTATAATCCAGTGCTAATTTCTGTTGTTCAACCACCCCAACCTGCTCAAGAGGAACCATAAAATCATCTATAAATATCTCTTCATTTTTCGTTACATAAATTGTAGCAGCGTGTTGACGAGGTATTTTAGTCATCTCTTCAGCAATTGGTAAGCGATCAGTTGGAACCCAGAACTTTTTTTCCTTAACGAAAACAGTTGTAACCATAAAAAATAATAGTAGAAGGAAAGCAATATCTCCTGTAGAAGTATCAGGAATACTAACATGTTTTCTTTTTCTCAGGAACTTAATCATACTTTCCCCCTTAATTAGTCGATAATGAAATCTTAGAAGCACCAGCTTTCTGGAGCTTGTCCAAAACCATAATCATATCATTATAGCTTGCTTCACGATCTGTCTTCAAAGAAATAACCATTTTTGGGTTAGTAGTCACGCTTTTGTGAATCATCTCTTCAAGCTTCGGTAAGTCCTGTTGTGTCATAAGTGTCTCATTGACAAGGAATTGACCATCTTTATTGATAAAGATCCTTGTCATATTCTTTTCTGCTATTTTAACCTGTTGTGCACCTTCTACTGCTGCTGGGGGTAAGGTTAATCCCAAACCTATTTTCGTATCAAATTTGGTTGTAGCCATAAAGAATATGATCAACAGGAAAGCAATATCTCCCGTGGATGTAGTCGGAATTGTTGAACTAGCTTTCCTTTTCCTTTTAATCATTTTTCAACTCCTCGTTAATTCTGCTCAACGAGGGCTTCCATCACTTTTTCTGTGGATCTCTGCAAGTCAATCACCAGACCGTCAACCACAACCATATATATATTATTCAATAATTGAACAGGAATGGCAACAACCAATCCCGATACAGTTGTAATCAACGCAACCTTGATACCTGATGCCACGATGGTTGGCTCAACTGAACCGGCTCTTGCGATAGCGTCAAATGCCTGCACCATACCGGCAACTGTTCCAAGAAAGCCTAACATAGGAGCTAAAGAGATACATGTTCCAAGTTCGGTAAATCCTTTTTCAAGAAATGCCATTTCTATCACACCAGCATTTTCGATCGCTTTTTCTACTGCTTCAATGCCCTTATCAGCTTTCAAAATAGCAGCATATAAGGTAGCTCCAATAGGACCACGTGTTTTCTTTGCCATTTCAAGGGCTTCTTTGTAGTTCTTTTTTTCAATTAGTGGAATAAATGTATCCAAAAAATTCGACACATTGATCTTCGCATAACTCAGGGAAATAAACTTCCAAATTGCATATGCAATGCCATAAATTGCTACAAAAAGGATTGGCCACATTGCCCATCCACCATCGATGAAGAATTGCACAAAACCACTGCCAAGAACTTTTCTTGCGAGAGTTTCAAATCCACTCATTTGAGGAGCGGTTGTCTCAGCAGCATATACCAAAGCTGTCATCATGAAGCTGCAGGCCATTATCAAAGTCATTGCGATCTTCTTTCTCATTTTATCATTCCTCCTAACTTTTTAGAAATTATATGATACACCAAAGGTGATGTTTCTTTCGTTATCGACCATGCTTGGATCCAGTATATACAATCTATGAACGAAAACCTTCTCCGGATAAACAAAACCAGTATTGGGTTCGGCCAAATCAGGATCATCCCAATAAGGTGAGCCAGTTCGAGGATATACCGCCAAGATGTTCTTATTCTTGAACAGGTTCTCAACATCCATGAAAAGTCTCAGGGATGTTTTCTTATTCAAAGCAAAAGTCTTCGTAAGTTTCAAGTTCGTTGTCTGTGTGAAATCCTTACGCTTGCTGTTTGTATCCAGATATGTATTACCTACACTCGTCATGCCAGTATAAGGGCTACCGGAAGAAATATTATATGTCAGGTTGGCAGAAAAATCATCCAATGGCAGAATCCAGGTTGTAAACGGAATGAAATATTCTTCACCCCGATCTACCCTGAATGTGAAATTCGCATTCAGATTATGTCTGATGTCCCAATCAAGGGGAAATTCACGAAGTGATGTTTGTTCGTCTTGAATCACAACATCGGAATTATTGCCCTGTGCCCATGCCAGTGAATATGCAAGGTTAGCGGAGAAGAAATTGGACAAATATTTCTCCAGGGTCAGATCGATTCCTCGCGTGCTGCCGTAGTCTTCTGAGATATACTGATAGTAGTATTCATTATCGGCTTTTCTAACCTTTTTTGTGCTGACATAATTGTAAATATTCTTATAATAAGCAGTGATATCAGCAACATAATCTTCAGAGATCTGATGTTGTAGTCCGACTTCATAAGTAACCGTGATTTGCGGTTGAAGAGAAGGATTTCCAACCACTGGATGATCCGTAACATCTGTTGAGTCTCTGCTCGTAAAAACGAATTGCATCTGTGGCAACTGGTTTTGGTAATTATACGCAAAACGCAGTACATCCCTCTCAGAGATCGGATGAGATACACCTAAACGCGGAGATATCATCAACTGCATGCGATCTTTAGGTTTAAAATTAACTGAATAGTATCCATCACCATTCTTTGTGACTTTATACACTTCATATTTCTTGCCGAGATACCAGAAATCGGCACGAACACCCATATTCACGATCATACCTTCCCATTCCATTTTGTCTTGGATATAGTAGGCTCCCTGAATCGGATCAGCCTTATAACTGTCGCGAGTTCCTGATGCAGCGTATGCAGCATTCAAGTAATCTTCAGGCTTATAGATAGGAATATATGTCGTAGAGTCAGACTGAACAACAGCAACCAATTGACTTGGTACAGAAGCAACAGAATCACTTGGGTTTGTATCTACATAATTATGCATGTTATAGATACCATTCAAGTATCTTTGACGACGATCTTCATATGTGGAAAGGAATCCACCAAGCTGATCCTTTACGATATGGTGTTTATAGAATTCAAAACCTGTCTTTGCCAGATGTATTGAATTCAACTGATATTCAAGGTCAGCACGGAAGTTAAAGGTTGAGGTTTCATCATCAACAAATGTATCGAAGATTGTACCGGGAGCATTAAAGCCGGAAACAAGTTGGGCTTCTTCCAGACCTGTCACACGATATGTCCATTCTCTTGCGGCGAGGTAACCATTATCCATGACCTTGTCACCATCTGCATCGATGCTGTTGTACCCATAATCACCATTGTTCAGAATATTATCAATATAGCGATTACGATAGGATGCATCGTTTGCAATGGAATCAGGACTGGTATACATATGGAAGTAATCACTTCTCCCAATTCCTTTCGGTCCAAGTTTGTGAATCTTGTCATAATAACTGGCTTTCACTTTCAGGTTCATCTGGATTGGACTGAAAGAGCGGTCATACGTCATTATGTACTGACGTTGATCAGTCTTGTCATATGCATAATGATCGAGTGCATATTTCCAAGTATGCGAATATGGGAAATTCAAAACATGGTCACCACGGACACCCAGGGTTACATTCTGCAGTGCATTGATGATATACTTTGTTTTGAGATTCACATTATATGAATTAAAATTCCTATTTCCAAGATCAAATCCCAAGAAATTGTCTCTATCTTCGTAGGGATCACTAGAAGAATATTGATTTTCAAGAAGGGGGTCATGAACTATGGAATCAGGATTGGAATAAGATTCATGGGACCATAGGAAATCCTGGTTGGGAGAATTCTTATATAAAGCACGATAACGACCATCATCCCATGCTGCAGCACCATTTAAATAGAAAGTCAGATTGGGACGTAAAGAAGGGGCAACATCGCCTAAAATCGGTCCGCCAAGAGCGAATTTGACCAAATCAGAGTTTCTCCCCTTTAAATCGCTTCTATCATTATCAGAAAGACCGCCAAGAAGATGATCTGTATTTAATTCCAACTTACCTGAATAAAAAGCGTCTCCATCCTTCGTCACAATATTCACAACACCGGATTGGGCATTGCCGTATTCAGCAGAGAAGCTTCCTGTCATGATCTTCATATCCTGGATTGCGTCCGTATCCACTGAAAGGGCTGCACCACCGTCAACCGGGTCAGACACCGACATGCCATCGATTGAATAAACAACTTCATTCGCACGACCACCACGAACATGTATCTCACCACCGCTTGTTGTCACACCAGCTTCCAAGGCTATCAAACCTTCAACATCCTTCACGGCGACATCGGCACTTTGATCCATTCTGATATCGTGTCCTGAACCAACTTTTGCCTTTTCAATCTTTTCTTCCTTGGCATTCACAGTGACACCTTCGATTGCAACACCCTTGATAGAGAGCTTTGCATTTACGGTTGCCGTACCATCGGCTGATACACGTACACCGGCTACGGTATATTTATCATAACCGATTGCAGATATCACAACATTATATACTCCGGGTGGAATATTAATAATGATAAACGATCCATTTTCCTTTGTTTGTGCACCTATCTGCGTTCCCTGTAGGATCACATTCGCATAAGCGATTGGACGACCTGAAGAATCGGTCACCCTACCAGCGATACGACCCGTTGTTGATGCAAATAAGGCAATACTGAAAAGAAAGCTTAAGATTACAGCTATTATAATTAGCTTTCTCATTACTGAATCCTCCCTTCTATGCTGACAATTTCTATAATTCTACCTTTCTATCAAAACAAATTGTGTATAGCTTTATGTCAAATTATTTTTGTCACTTAAGACCTTTTTTACCATGATGGTAAGTCCATTGTTCCGTGCCGTATTTTTCACGTATTAAATCGCTAACTTTTTCTTGCTCATATATATTAAGCTGATTCACCTCAGAAAACGAATCATTTGACCAGATTTTCTTGAACCCTGAAATCATTGCAGTTACAGCATTCTCATATGAAATGCGATTCTCCAGTATCTCATTGATCGATACTGTCTTCTTCCCAAGATATTGATACAGCCTATTTCTCTGATCCTGGGTCAATCCGGGCAGTAAATCCGCTACTTCCGATTGATTTTGATCCAATAATATTGAGCCATGTTGGAGAAACAGGTTATTTTTCCTCACTTGCGCACTGCCTACGATCTTTTTCCCCTGATAGGATAGTTCATATCGCGAACTGCTCGAGAAACATGGGTTATGCGCTTCTCTCTGTTCACGGGATGATAACGATCCCTTCTCAAAATTCACCTGAATCCCCATGATGCGAAAACCTTCTGCCAATGCCTGGCTAACCTCAGAATAGACATCAATCACATTTCCCTGGAGATGATCAGCCAGAGGGGCTATCACTGCATATGTGATTTCATTCTTATGAAGAACCAGACGACCACCGGTGGGACGGCGAATCAGTCCATATCCTTTGGAAAAGATACGTGCCATGTCTGTTTCTTTCTCAGCATCCTGATGGTAACCAAAGGACACAGTAGGTGGATTCCAATCGTAAAATCGAATTGTGGGTTCTGAAAAGCCATTTTCCAAACCAATTAAAATAGCTTCATCGATTGCCATATTCTCTTCAGGGGCAATCTTATTCTGCACGAGTATGCGCCATTTGATCATAATAATAGTTTCACTTTCTCCGATAACCCCTTATTCTTTTCTATTAATCCTATCTTCACTGCATTTGTTTCATTGATAAAAGTATCAGTGTTCTTCTCCGGAACAACAATGATGAACCCTATTCCCATATTGAAAGCACGATACATTTCATTTTCATCAATCTGTCCGGTATTCATCAGATATCTGAATATTGTCGGTCTTTCCCAGGTTTTTGTATCGATCGTTGCCTGCAAACCATCCGGAATGATCCTTTTCACATTACCGGGTAATCCTCCGCCCGTAATATGCGCCATCCCATGTATGATTTGTGGATTTGCGTGGTTAGCAAGAATGGGAAAGTAGGAAGGATGTACTTTGAGTAATGCGGCGCCTACCGTATCCTGCAATTCAGGAATATATGAATCCACTGCAAGATTCATTTGATGAAACACGATTTGCCGTGCCAATGAATAGCCGTTGGTATGCAAACCGTTGGATGGATATCCGAGGATGACATCACCTTCCTTGATCGTACTGCCATTGATCAGATTCTCTTTCTCTACCAATCCAACGATTGTCCCTGCCAAATCAAAATCTTTCTCGGCATAGATACCAGGCATTTCTGCCATCTCACCACCGATTAAAGACATTCGATTTTCACTGCATGCCTTTGACAGTCCTGAAATGATTTCCACAACAACATCGGGTGAAAGTCTGCCAACACCTATATAATCAAGAAAATACTGGGGAATTGCTCCCTGAACGAAAATGTCGTTCACACAATGATTCACTAAGTCTTGTCCCACCGTATCATAGACCCCAGCCATTTGGGCAACCAGTATTTTAGTCCCGACACCATCCATGCTCGATACAAGAACCGGATGTTTCCATTTAGCAAGATCAAGAGCATACAAACCGCCAAATCCACCGATATCAGTCAGTACATTCTGATTGAATGTCGCTCGAACCAGTGGTTTGATACGCGATACTGCATCTTCTCCTGCTTCAATGTTCACACCTGACTTTTTATAATCCATCTTGCACCTAAAATATGACCCAGTTGCGAATCTCTGATTTCCTCGTTTCAATGTCCTTCTTACTCACAGATTCAAGCACGTCCGTACTGAAAGAGGATACATTGTAGGATGCCATGATCGTTCCGTAGATCGTTGCTTCACGAATGGACTGATCGTCGAATCTCCCCACTTGTGCAAGATAGCCCATGAAACCACCGGCAAAACTGTCACCGGCACCCGTGGGATCAACCATGTTTTTTACCGGATAGACCGGTGCAAAAAAAAGAAAGTTTCTTCCAACAGCCACGGAACCATATTCACCTCGTTTCACAATCACCAGTTGGGGTCCAAGTTCAAGTACCTGTTGTGCTGCTGAATATACATTCTCTATCTTCGTAAGGAGCCTGAGTTCATCTTCATTGATGAACACTATGTCCACTTTTCTAATCACCTCAAGTAGTTGAATATATGCTCTGTCAATCCAATAGTTCATGGTATCACAGGAAGACAGTCGATGGGAACCAATCTGGCTCAAAACATTCAACTGCAATTCAGGATGAATATTTCCAAGAAGAAGAAACTCACAAGCTTTGCATTCTGATGGTAACTGCGGATCAAAATCAGCAAATACATTCAGTTGTGTATCGTGCGTCAATGCCTGATTCCATTGCTGATATTCACCTTTCCAACGAAAGGTTTTTCCCATCCTTACTTCTATTCCATCCGTATTGATGCCTTTATTACTGAGCATCTGCATGGATTGTACCGGAAAATCCTCACCAACTACACCGACGATATGGGTCTTACAGAAATGGCGGGCTGCCAATGATGCATACACCGCTGATCCTCCCAGTGCTTCTGTAATAGATCCCGCAGGTGTTGAAATTGTATCCAAGGCTATGGAGCCGACAACTACGAGGCTCATGGCGTCTCCTTTGGCTGTTCAATGGTTTTCTTTGCATGCTGATGGATTTGTTGGAATTTCTCGATCCCACTTTTATAATGAAGCATCAGCCAGATCACTAAGGCAAGTAATGCGATTCGGACTATCAGACTTGACCATTTTCCGGCAGAACTTTGTCTATGAAGTCGCCATCTCCTATGCAGTTCTTCCTTGATTTCCTTCATCTTTCGATATCTCTAAATCATGTTCTGCAAGCCATTGGCGAAACGTTTCACTCCTTCCTGGAGATTCTCCATGCTATTGGCATAAGAGAAGCGCATAAAACGGTCATCACCAAAGGAACTTCCCGCAACCAGGGCAACATGGAATTCATCGAGCATATACGTACTCAATTCATCCGTATTCCGAATGTTCAACAGGTTGTTCTGCAAATACCAGGAAACATTGGGCATGAGATAAAATGCACCTTTCGGATTCGTGCAAGTGATATGCGGAATCTTGCAGAGTTCTTCACGAAGGAATAATCTTCGTTTTGAGAATTCATGCCGCATTCTTTCCACCGAACCATCATCTTCTGTCAAAGCGGTTAGAACTGCTTTCTGTGTAATGGAATTCACACAGGATGTAGCATGCTCCTGTACGCGCCCAGCAGCAGCAACCACTTTCTCAGGTCCTGCTGTATAGCCGAGTCTCCAGCCTGTCATGGCATAAGCCTTTGAAACACCGTTTACGACGGCTGTCATTTCCTGCATCTCAGGACTTACCGCAGCTATCGAGAAATGAACCTGATCATCGTATACCAGTTTTTCATAAATCTCATCGGAGATAACAAAGACATGATAACGTAAGCAGATTTCAGCAATCTTCTCCAATTCAGATCGTGAATAGACCGATCCTGTTGGATTGCTTGGGGAATTGAGGATCATCACTTTGGCATTGGGACTCTTTTTCAGGAGAGCTTCCAGTTTGAGCGGATCAATCTTGAAATCATCCTGCTCTTCCGTCTGAAGATACAATGGTTCGCCATTGGCTAATTCAACCTGTGCAGGATAACTGACCCAATAAGGAACTGGAATGATGACTTGATCACCTACATCGCACAGGGCGATCAGGATATTCAGAATGGATGCCTTTGCTCCGGGAGAGACAAGTATGTTCTTGGGTTGATATACCAGCTTATTATCTTTCTCGAACTTTTGGCATATTGCCTTGCGCAGTTCCGGGATTCCCGCATTAGGGGTATACCGTGTGAAGTTGGCATCAATTGCATTCTTACCTGCTTCCTTGATATAATCAGGTGTATTGAAGTCAGGTTCACCCACACCGAAGTTAATGACACTGATACCCTGAGCCTGCATTTCCTTGGCTTTGGTAGCAATACCAAGTGTCGGGGATGGTTGAATCAAACGAATCCGATTTGATAATTTGATCTCCATCATTCCTCCAATCTATCTATTTTGTTTGATTTCTTGAATTGGTTGATCATTCTCCTTCCACAACGATCTTCGTCAGATCACATACCACAATGAAGAGTTTCTTGATCTTTGATAAGAGTATATACCTGTTTTTACGTAAATTCTCATCCTCACTGTTGACCAGCACATCATCAAAGAAACGGTCAATGAATGGTCCATAGTCAACGAATGCTTCCATCATTTTGTGAAATTCCTTCCTGCCAAGATAGTCTTCCACTTTCCCGGAAAGTACCTGGTATTCCTGCCAAAGTTTCTGTTCAGCCGGTTCTTTGAGCAAAGAGACATCGACCTCTCCCTCTGCCTCATCATTCCCGATTATATTAGCTACTCTTTTATATCCGATCACAAGACGGATGAAATCATCTCTCTTGCGAAATGAACGGATATCCAGTGCGCGCTGCTTGATTTCTGCAATGGAATTATACGAAATATGCATCACACTTGCAATGATGTCGTAATCGATCTCATCCTGCTGGAGCAGCCAATTTACACGCTGATGGAAATAATCATATACAAAATCTTTATTGTTCTTCTGATCCAATTTATCTTTCAATATAGCATATGCCTGGTCGATCATTGCATGCAGATCGAGATTCCAGGCAAAGGAATCAAGGATCTGTACAATGCCGTTTGCCGCTCGTCTCAAGGCAAAAGGATCATTGGAACCTGTAGGCAGCATACCAACACCGATGATTCCGCATACTGTATCCATTTTATCCGCTATCGCAGCCACTGCTCCACAAATCGTTTGCGGGAGGATATCGTTCTGTCCCCGGGGCTGATAGTGCTCATAGATACCTTGAGCCACCTGCTCGTCCTCTCCTTGGAGAAGTGCATATTTCATGCCGATATAACCCTGGAGTTTGGTAAATTCCTTTTCTCCAAGCATCAGGGTTACAAGATCTGCCTTGGATAATTGAATGGTGCGAAGCACTTTTTGAGTTTGATCTTCAGAAAATTGTAACTCCCGGCAAATCCACTCACCCAACTGTTTCATTCGTTCTGTTTTCTCGAGAAGCGTGCCCAGTTTTGCCTGGAACGTCACTTCGCTCAACTTGGAGACATAAGATTCCAGCGGCATTTTCGTATCTTCATGGAAATAGAACTGGGCATCCTCCAGCCTGGGGATGATGACCTTCTCATTACCGCGACGGATCAAATCTGAATATTGCGGATCTCCGTTGGATATGAAAATGAATGTATTCTGGAGTTTTCCATTCATGTCTTCCACGGCAAAGTATTTCTGGTTCTCACTGATGGTGGAAGTAATGATCTTTTCCGGTAAATTCAGATATTTTGTATCAAAGGAAGCACTCACAGCAGTCGGATATTCAACCAAGTCCACCACAATATCGAGCAATTTCTCGTCAGGGATAACCCTCATATTACTGTTGCCAAACATCTGTTCCAGCTGTTTTCGAATCGTAGCCTTTCTTTCCTCCCTATCGGCAATCACAAAGACATTCCTCAAACACTGCTCATACTTGGATGGTTCCGGAATATCAATGGGGTTGACCAATTTCTGAAAACGATTGCCATAGGTGATTCTTCCTGAACCCAGGTTGAAAACTGATACGGGAATGATCTCAGTCCCAAGCAGTGCTATGACCCACCTGACAGCCCTGGCGTAGGATGTTTCGAGTGAACCCCAGCGCATTTGCTTGGGAAACTGGATTTGCAAAATTGATTGAGGGATCAGTTCAGAAAGAATCTCTTTTGCATGCAATCCCTTCTTTCTGATAACAACGGCTATATAATCCCCTTTGGGAGTATTCTTCACAAGGAGTTGGTCAATTGAAACCCCGCTGCTCTTGGCAAATCCTTCCCCTGCTGGTGAAAGGCTGCCATCAGGCTTATAGGCAATCCCAACACCGGGGCCCAGTTTTTCGATCTCTTCATCCATTTGCTGCACTTGCAGATCACGGATCATGATTGCAAGACGACGGGGAGTGGAGAATTCACTGATTCCCGAAAATTGCAGTTTCAATTCTGATAATTTCTGTTTGTAGAACGTGACCAGTTTGTCTAAAGCCGGCTTGATATAGGATGCAGGTAATTCTTCTACACCTATCTCCAGAAGAACATCTTGAAATTCCACTAAAACCTCATGTATTGAAAATAAAGTGACCAATCCGAAAATGAATTGGTCACAGCATCATTAGAAACGATAACGTAGGGATATCTGATTCACCGTACCTAAATCACCATAGGATATAAATGCATAGTCCAAGCCCAAATCATGCCAATTGAATCCCAATCCGGCTGATAAACCTGAAATTGCTGCCCAATCACTACCACTCTTCCAGTCATCGGCATTGGTCTTATAACCCAGGCGTCCACAGAACTGCTCATTAAATTCGTATTCTGTTCCAAAATTCACGGTTAAGTCCTGACCGCTTGGCTTTGCCAATTCGATCATTCCTTCGAAATTCGGTTTGAACATATACCTCAATCCTGCACTTGCTACGATGGGCAGACTTTCATTATAATTACTGCTGGTATAATAGGTCAGTTGTTTTCCTAAATTACGGATCGCCATCCCGATTCTAACTTTCTGGTTTACTGGCTGGTGCTGGAGCCCAATGTCAATACATACTCCGGAAGCAGAATAAGTATCGATGCTTTCCCTGAAGTATTTTGCGGCAATACCCGCCTGTACCATATCACTCAAGTGTTTGGATATGACGGCACCGGCAACCATGTCGGATGAATTGAATGTTCCTGCTGATCCACCGTAAGATGTACCATCCACCAGTGTTTTCTCGATATCATCACTCAACAGGTAGGAAACATAGAAACCGTATGCGGTCTTATCGTTCTTTTTCGTTCCGTAAACAACCGAACCACCCTGATAGCCAGAAAGATAACTGGTGAATGTAGTCTTCAATTGTTTCTGATTGATCGTCACCAACCCACCCGGATTAAAGAATACGATATCCGCATCTTTATCGACAGCCGTGAATGCTGTTCCCATGGCATTTGCCCGGGCAGAATAAATGATCTTCAGGAAGTTGAATCCTGTCGTTCCAGCATTCTGATTAATGGCATGAAGGCTGAATGTCAGGATTGTGCTAAGAAGCAGTAGAATCCATATCTTGTTGAATTGCATCTTCGATCTCTTTTAATATGTTGCTTAATTCTTGTTCGGTTTGGCAGGAAAGCATCTTGTTCCGATGTTCTTCCTCCCGTGTAAAATGCGATATGCTGCTTAATACCCTCATATATTGCTTACCCGCTGACTGAGGTACGGCGATCATGAACACGATCCGTACCGGTTCCTGGTCTAATGCGTCAAAATCAATTGGTGTGCCCAGTATGCATACTGCCACCTTCAATTCTGATACGCATATATCCCTCCCATGGGGTAAGGCAATTCCCTTTCCAATTCCGGTACTCATGATCTCTTCCCTGCCGAAGATAGCATTCTTGAATCTTTCTATCGAATCAATCGCCTTATTCGCATGAAGCATGTGTACCATCGATACCAAAAGCTCCGTTTTACTGCTAATATTGACACCCAATCGCATCAAGTCTTCAGAAAATATTGCCATCGGCTTTCCTCGTATTTTATCAATGTCATCACATAATTTGATAAAACAAAATAGAGTCAATTATTTTATTGGGAAATGGTAGTAATTCAGTTGGGATACATTCATAATTCATCTTGCTTCGGTTCATGTAGTCAGATTTATTCCGTTTACCACAAATCACATGTTCATTATCTGATTGATGTATGTTTTTTCATCCATAAACACGACATTATTGGATATATATTCCCCTGGTTCATATCCTCGCAATTGAAGTTCCATCTTGCCTGTCCATGATACAATCCAACTATTCAAAACAATGTCTTTATCACCAAGCCTTCTTTCAATCTCCTTGATCCGCTTATGAAATTGAATCTTCTCTGAATTGACACCTTCGTGCATTAATCCATGTGGTTCTATAAAATGAATGTATTGCTTTGTGCCATGTAATATCCAAAGAATGAAATCAGGATGGAAATTCCCTGCTTCGAAGAATCCGACCCCTTTCCCTCGGCTCAGGTTGCGAAGCAAGAAGAGCTCCATGCTTTGGGTTTGCATTATGCGCTTATTCTCTTCGCACCAGCTTTTCAAATCCAAGACAAACTGGTACTCACTCTGGTTCAACGATACTGGTAAAACGGTAATTCTCCCTGAATTTCTTGTATGAAGTAAAGGTTTGAAAAGATGCTTTCCAAAATTGCACACATCAAGTTCGCCGACCCTGATAACATCTTTGTTATCGCTAATATCATTTTGCAGATTTTTGATTGCTTCAATAACATTCGATGCATCTCCATCTACTATGACCTGGTATTCAGCAACATTCGGCAAATTATCATCTTCCGATGTCAATTCCCGGATTTCAAGACGAGGTTCAAGAAATTCCCTATTTCTATATTTCTGAAGTTTATCCATATAACGCTTTAATAATTCGGTCGCAACTTTCTGCAGAGTAAAGATTTCTTCATAGCTCTCGGGATGTAGGATGTAATCAGGGAGATATAATTCGTACCACGAAGCATTATGCAGCAAATCAATCAGACACTGACTGGTGATGCTCAGATTATACCATTTCTTTTCACATCTAAATCTTTCCAGATCAAAGTACAAGTCATTATAATTCAACAGGCTCAGTTGTTCATCCTGCAAAATCACTGCCTGCTTTTGATCTTGTTGGGTACGTTTCTGTGAAGCAATTGTCTGAATGCGTGGAAACCAATTTGATACGATCTTATTCTTTTGGAGATACTCAGGTACTGAATCCAAGAGAACAGTGGGACCGTCATTCATAAAATCATATTCTTTCCCATTGATCTTCTTGGGACGTATGATCTTCAGCTTCTTCCCGAAATCATAGGTCACATTAATGGGTATGGGTATGGATTCCATCCTTTCATTACCCGGCAAACCTTCTGATGCCAGGTACTTTCTAAATTTCTCCATGAAATCTGATTCTATTCCGAATACATTCAAAGTTTCAATTTCTTCTATAAACCGCGGTTTTGTCGTGGCTTTTGTATGACCACTACGTTTCAAGCTCCACTCGAACCCTTTTAACCGTACCCCGCGTCCAAATAGTTGAATAATTTGTGTCCCTTCCGTTTTCCCCACATGCATCAGACCCATGGTGCTCACTCTCCAACAATCCCAACCTTCTATGAATTTTTTCGAACCGATCAGCAAGTTCACTGAGGAACTTGAATCTTTGACGGTAGCGAACATGCTTTCTGTAAAATCACTATCTTTGATTAAAATTGGCATATTATCGCGTTTGGCGACAAAATCTATATGCTCGCATAGTCCTTTCGAATCACCAACATTGATCAAACCAAAGGAAGAATCTGAATTCCCCGCATATAATGCAATTTCTCCTGATTCACCTTTGATTCGTGTGAGGGATAAATGACCACCACCGCTGTTGTTGAACAAATGAAGAAGTATATGTGCATAAATAGCAGCAGGATCCGATTGGGCTATGTAATATATCTTCAAGTATTGAAAGGAACTATGGAAAATATCATTCCCTGAGCCATCCAGTAAGCCGGTATCCGCCCCTGTACCATTCATCAGCTGGTTGATATATCTCTGAAACACCTGTGGTCTGGAAAGAAAATCGGCTATGAACTTTATGACCTTACCCACATCCGTAATCAGGTCTGCAGTGGGTACCAGAATTTGCTGATTGCCCTTTTTTTTGGTTACGGTACTTCCTACAAATACCCATAAGGGCTTTTCCAGATTAAATAATTCCAGTTCCTTTCTTTTATCTTTGAACAGTAATAGCTGCTGATAGAACTTCAACAGACAGGCTGTTAAATATATATCCTGAACCTCCTCCAATGACCTGGGAAGATTCAGTATCTGATAATCCTTGCCAAAACCGTCTTCATAGAACCACCTATAGGAATAATCAAAAAGAATTGCTTTGGCGTAACTTTCTGCCAGTACCTGGCTACTGGAAGCTGCCACTGCCTGTTCAAACGTTGCTGAATACTCGAAAGTAAAACCTCTCCCACATAATTGGGCACGTCTGGTAAAAAAAGCACCCTCTTCTGTCCCGCTCATTCCCCGGTGTCCTTCGTCCACAAGCAGAAGGTTCTGGTCACCCAAGTCACGGGTGGCTTTTGTATTGGGACCGCTTTTATCTCCAAGTTTAGTGATTTCCAGCACGTCAATTTGTTCAAGACTGCCCTCCTGTCCGGATTTCAATCTCTGTGCCAAGCCAAATCCACTTTGATTCAACTCCTCCAAATGCTGTTCTGTTAATCCCTCATTGGGGGTTATGAGAATCACATGGGAAATATCCCTCCCCAATTTTGTCTTTTTTGCATAGTGCCTGAATTGCAGCAAGTTCACATGCATGATCAGTGTTTTACCGCTTCCTGTGGCATTCTGCATGCATATCTTGTTGAGATCATCATCCGTATATGGATTTACATTTTCATATCCAACCCAATGTTCGTTGAATTGCAT
Organism: Candidatus Cloacimonadota bacterium; assembly: GCA_035402645.1. GTDB lineage: Bacteria > Cloacimonadota > Cloacimonadia > Cloacimonadales > DAONDQ01 > DAONDQ01. The sequence continues at coordinate 36,309 of DAONDQ010000001.1, forward strand.
AATGAAGGAATTGAGATCATTCAGCAGACCTTCACGATTCGTGAAGTACCTATCCAGGTATATTTCCACAAAGAGCAACGACAACCATTGAAAATACTTCCAGACTATGGGTCTATTTCGTCGCCTATTGATGAACAATGTATGACGCGCAATGTTCTCTTCATACGAGAGCAATTGTTCTCTCGTTAGACTTGAACTGTTATTGTAGAATAATTCACTATTCACCAGTGCATGATAGAATCTATGCAACCCGTCAGTGTCCAGACCTTCCGGATCAACACTTCGTATCGGTGCGGACAACCGATGAAATGGCAATTCGTTGTGATTTGCTTCCGATAGGGGATTGACTCCAAAAAGGTTGATAAGCCACTGGTTTAATACCAGTTTTTTACGAAATTCAAGTGGATTGTTCCTATTTCTTCTTGCTAACATGAGGCTTACCGCTTTTCTTCTCGATTTGTTTCACTTCAGTTATTGCTTCCACAAAATGCTTTTCCGCTATACTGGGTTGCTTTAATTGCTCTGTATGCCACTTTTCATATTCTTTGCGAGCCTTTTCGATTGCCTTATCGTGGGCAACTTTTCCTGCGTGTGTAAGTATCTCTCTTCCGCTTAGTTTCAGAAATTCATCGAGTTTGGCAATCCAATCCCTCATATACATGGGAGTTCTATTCAAAGCCTGTAATTCTGCAAAATCAAGATACATGGTGACTATGCGATTCAGAATATCCAACTCATTTTCATTTAGATAGTTTTTTGCCACAACGGTATCTGTTTGTCTTGGTTCGTCTCCGATCCAATTGGTGAGTCCCATATTTAGTTTCCCGGCTTGTGCGCGTTCGTAGATGATTTCTGCAGCCGTATGCCCATGACTTGCCCAGTGCATTTTATTCTGGATGACTTTGAAGAAGGCTTGGGAAGATTCTGCTCTCGGATCATAATCGATACTGGTGGCATATATATCCAATACCTTCCGCCAAAACAGCTTTTCCGAAGAACGGATATCCCGTATCCGCACCAGTAATTCATCGAAATAACTACCGCCTCCGTTTTTCTTCAGCCTCTCATCATCCAGCGTAAAACCCTTGATAATATACTCGCGCAATCTCTGCGTAGCCCATTGACGGAAGTGGGTGGCAATGGTGGATTTAATTCTATAGCCAACACTGATAATCATATCCAGACTGTAATGTGTGACCTGTCTTTGAACTTCTCTATCACCCTCATTTTGAACTATTAAGAAATCCTTAATAGTTCGATTCGAGTCCAGTTCACCTTCTGCAAAGATGTTCTTCACATGGATATTGATGTTGGCTACTGTGGTTTGAAATAGCTCTGCCAATTGTTTTTGAGTCAACCATAAGGTTTCATTTTCCAACCTTGTTTCCAACCTCAGCTTGCCATCTGTACCGGAATAGAGAAGAATTTCACTCTTTGGAAGTTCTTTTGCTTTTTTGATCATCATACATCCTCCGTTTCCCACATACTTTGGAAGAATTTTCCCTCGATGTCATATACTTCCCAATGATCTTCCTTCCTTTTCATAAGCTGCAGATTACTGCTGCCATTCACATAAATAATGTTGTACTCTTTTCCCTTATCCTGCCTACATGTCAGTTCAAACCACGTGTTCAATACAAGGTTATCCTCTTCCAGATTATCTGTACGATTACGCCATATCACCAATACCCTATCTTTCAAACCATCATTCGGTGCATACGGATTACGGGGTACCCAACCCTCCACTTTGCGGAACCACCATTTTCCATCCATACGTGCTTCCAGACCACTTGCCAAAACCAATTTGGTGTTCCGGTCTCCCGGCAATTCCGGGTCAACCATGCGTGTAAAGGATGCCTGGTATCGTTGCGTTTGTGCAACATGTTCCACACGCAATCCTATCAGGTAATTGAAGGTTTCAAGCAAATCCACGTTTTTAATGATATACTCGTCACTTCCGGGTTTCTTCACCTCGAGCTGATACTTGTCCGGCTCATCAAAAGCATCCACATTCAACAGACTACTGCTTCCCCGGGTTTCCACATCGAGCATGTAATGAAGCATGTGATCCTCTTTCAATCGGGGATTATTGGATATTGCCTTATCCTGTATGGTATCCTCGGAAAAGACCAGATTATTCAGTGTATCCTCGTAACTCTCCAGTCGCAGATACTTGATACATTGGCTGATGCCCGTATGCCTGTTTACAGGCTTTCCATCCTTCCAATCCCTGCTATAAACCACCTTCTCCATTCTTGGCTTCAAGACCGTATCAAAGTAATTACCCATCTCCACTAAAACATACTTCCGGTCTCCACCATCTTCACGATTTAGATTAAGAACTGCATGACCTGTTGTACCGGAACCTGCAAAATAGTCGACCCAATTCCCAGTTTTTATCCGTACAGAAGCAAATAACTGTAATAATAATTTTGAAGGTTTAGGATAGGATACAGCATACTGTTCTCCTAATAATTGATGTAATTCATCATTTGCATCTTCGTTTGTGCCCCATCCGAATTTACCTAGATCATTTACATCATATTGCGAATAGTTTGCTTCTCCTGTATTCCCTAATCTCAAAAGGGTATCTCTCATCCTTTTTTCACGAGGTTCAGTAACGATTCTCCTTAAATATAAATCCTGAGTAATATATAGAGTTTTATCAGCAGCATAATTCATCATAGTATCTTGTGAATAACGCCAGTTACCCTCAATAATGAGTTCTTTTGCAAGAACTCCTTTTTCGATTACTAAATCAGATAAAAGTGTTAAATACATATTTCCTGCACTTATTTTCGAGCCCTCTTTTAAATAGTAATCTTTATCTTTATACTTGCTAACAATACCAGGTGGAATTATTCGTTTATCCCTCTGATTCGATGGATTTACACACGGGTAAGTCTCTTCTTCTGATGTTATTTCCCCGACTAGTCCACCAAACTTTGTTATGTCTTTTGCAATACATATGATATAGTCTTTCATTTTTGCTATGTAACCACTTAGAAAAGTCCCTTTTTTCTTTTTTTCCCAAATCAAAGTTGAAAAAAAAGCAGTTTTCCCATATCTCTCAGTTATTAATGTAGATAAATGTTCTTGTTCTTCATCTCCAATGCTAATAAAAAAAACACCTTCTGATGATAAGGTCTTTAATCCTAATTCTACACGGTCACCAATCATTGTAAGCCATGTTGAGGATGGATATGAATCTTTATATATAAATCCATCATCTCCAGTATTATAAGGAGGATCAATGTATATACACTTCACTTGCTCTTTATACTTTGCCTGTATAAGGTTCAGCGCTTGATAATTCTCGCTATGGATGAGCAGTCCATCGCAATGTTCGTCAAAATCACGGATGGAATCAATCAGTTTGGCTTTAAAGGCATCATCAAAGAACTTCGTATCCAGTACCAGCTTGTCGTTGGCTTTTAGAAAATCCACCGTCAGTGGATTGTTGTAGGAATGAGTCACAAGGTCTCCCTTGATCTCATCCACGGCAAAGAGTTTTATCCATTCCTCATGCTGTGCATGATTGGCAATTATCTCCGGATATAACTCTTGAGGTATCCTGTCCAGTGTGATGCAGTAATTAGTTTCCACCACAAATTTCTTTTTCAGCCACAGCTTCTTCTGGAAGTCTTCCAATTGAGCCAGGAATTCAATGAGTTTCCCTGCTATCCTGCGTAACACCCTGACCTTATTAAGATAAGTCTCCACAGCCGGGGCTTCGGCATTTTCTAAGTCATCCAGACGCATCACTTCGTTCTTTATGTAAAAAATCCAATTCCCGCTTCAGAAAATTGCCCAAATCCTTGTGTATAAAATAGTCCATCGTATTGCGGGCTGTGTAATGATTCAAATATTTTGCCAGCAGAATACGATTTTTGTCATTTTCCGTCGGTGTTTTTGCTGTAAGCAATTGTAGATAACCTGAAGTCTGTTCCTCCTTTTTCAAAGCCTGTAGTATCACCTGCACAGCTTCCTGGTTCTTCACATCCCGCCAGGAATTTTCCTGTTTGTTTTTTTCTTCATCGGAGCGATACTCGAAATTGATGACCAATTCTCTCTTGTCATTCCATTCAATAGGCTTCTCCCCGTGAATGATAAAGAAGCGCTTTTTGGCATCGGATTCCTTGATATTGCCATGTTCACCTTCCATGGCATCGACGATTTTGAAATGAACCATCAATTTTTCAGGTAAGTCTTCTTCCAGGTTAAACTCTTCCTGCCCCATGTCTTTACCCGATTTTTCTATAATCTTTTTATTAGCCTGCACAAGGTCAAAACTGAAATTATTAAAGTACTCAGTAGTTTTGATATAATACTGGTCGGCATTCGCCCAATGCAGTTTGATTTCCTCCCCGTTATACGGTACGGCATAAGAGGCTGCTTTGTCTGCTGTTTCCCTGGTAATATACCTGCGGGATATGAAATCACCATCCTCATAATAGCGTTCAAAGAAACGATACAAATGGTCATATATTTCACTCTCCGCAGATGCTGAATTTCCTGCAGCCTCATAGTTGGCTCTTGCTTCCTGTACCTTGGGAGATTTCTCAGGTTCTTCCACACCATAAGCCCTGGCATTTTCCAATTCCTGGTCAAGAACAGCTTTCAATCGTACTTTACGGTTCTCATCTTCCCTGCCGAATGTTTCCTGTATGATCCCGAGTAGGTCATTTTCGATAAAATCACTGACTTGATTCGCTTTGGCATGCATGATACGATAGAATCCAAAATCCAAATCCGGTTGATTCAGTTGGAATAGTTCCCTTAATTTGTTAACCAGTTTCATCCTTAATTGTGCATTTGTTGGCATGAATTCTCCCTGTAAATGTTCTAATACCTGTATAAATTGAATATTCTGGAATGAATTCCCCATGTCAAATAAAAAACAAATTCCTGTCAGCATTCGTTTAACAGGAATTTGAGATATTCTATAGATAATTACCAGTATGCTATTCTATACTATGATGAAATCAACTTAATTATTTCTACGGGATTCAGAATCTTCCCGGTTGACTTCACTTTTTCGTCTATCACCAATGCCGGTGTCGTCATCACACCATACGCCATAATGCTTTTAATATCCATCACTTTTTCGATTTGCGCTTTTTTGCCACTTTGTTCCAAAGCCTTACGGACATTCTCCTCGAGCTTTTTGCACTTCGAGCATCCACCACCTAATATTTTAATAATCATTATCTTCTCCTTTGTTTTATCAATCATTCACATGATCCAATTGAACAGGTAACCTGTAAAAATAATTCCCACTCCCACGATCGAAAAGAACACTGCCAATAGCTTCGGTTTTAGTACTCTCCGTAGAAGTATCATTTCAGGAAGAGAAAGCCCCGTCACTGCCATCATGAATGCCAGGGACGTGCCCAGAGCCACTCCCGCCCTCGTAAGCTCACTCACCAGCGGTATGACTCCTGCAGCATTGGAATACAGGGGGATCCCTATCAGCACAGCAATGATCACGGCAAAGGGATTGTCCTTTCCTGCCATATGCCCAAGTGCATTTGTTGGAATCCAGCCATGCATGATACCGCCGATACCGATTCCAATCACCACATAGATCCAGATTTTCTTCACCAGCTCCAGAGTAAACGCCCAGGCATCGGATAAACGCTGTTTTTGAGTGGGTTTTTCCATTTGGATCTGAGCTCCCATCTGCATCTCATACACATAAGCTTCCACATGCTTCTCCATATGCAATCGTCCGATTACAATTCCGCTTACGATGGCAATGACTTCTCCTGAAGCAATGTAGATCAGGGCAATCTTCCAACCGAACAATACCCAAAGCATGCCCAAGGCGACTTCATTCACCATGGGAGCGGCGACCAAATAGGAAAAAGTGACGCCCAGAGGAATTCCCGCTTCGACAAATCCGATGAATAGCGGTACTGCTGAGCAGGAACAAAATGGAGTCACAATACCCAGCAGGGCTGCAAGAATGTGACCGATGAATGTTCCACCTTTCCGCTTTGAGAGAATGGCGCGTGTCCTTTCAGGAGGAAAATAGCTCCTGATATAGGTGATCCCATATATGATGACAGACAATAAGATGAATATTTTGACCGTATCAAAGAGAAAGAACTGAAGAGCGGATCCCCAATGATTCTCCGCACTGATCTTCAGCATATCCCGTACGATCCATTCCGTTACACTTTCCCACCAACCGAACATTTACTCATTCCCCTTCTTCAGAATGCATTGATAAAATTCCAGTACGCAGGGACATACCAGTTTATACCAAACCTGGTTATTCACTTTTCTACTCGAGATCAGACCTGCATTTTTCAGTACAGACAGGTGTCTCGATACGGTCGACATATCGTCATGTATTCTCTCCTGCAGTTCGCAGACACAATATTCCCGCTCATCCAGCATATCCAGGATGAATAATCTTGTCGGGTGAGCCATCGCCTTCATGACAATGCTCATTTGAACATACTTGGCATCTGTTTTCATCAGAACTCTCTCCTTATATTTTCGTATTTGGCAAAATATGCAAATACGTCAAGAGATTATTTGTGATCAACTTTCTATTGCATACGAGTCTATCAATCTTATGCAGAAAATTTCAGCTTTTCCCTGACTTAATCATTAGTATTCCTCATATATTAATTACGGTAACATTACGGTACCAATACGGTATTAATACGGTAAATTACCGTAATGATACCGTATTGGTACCGTATTTATATAGTAATGTTCATAATAGCACCAATGAGAATTTTCGATACAAAGCTTATGCTGGTTGTTGATACGAAAAAGGGACACATGAAATGCGTCCCTTGAAGATCGGTTTAGAAATTGGATGGTGGTTTTTTGAATTTCCAGCTTTCTGATTCGAATGGGGTTAATCCTGCATGTGCATGAACTTCAGGGAAATTTGGCGGTTGTGTATATGAAAAGCGATTATCGAAATGATAGTCCTTCTTATATCCTACACCAACACCACTTGCACCTGTACAATTAATACCAGTGCTCGTGTCACCCCATTTATAGTTTACAAAATCCCATGTGCCATTATGGTTGGCTGTATCGGTTGTACTTCTATGCACAAAACCTCTGCGTCTCTGCGCTACTGAACCATAAAGATGAATGGTTCCCCTTTCAAGATATGGCTGTCTTTCAGGCCAAAGAGGATTATACCACGGATAGTCCAGAATACCGGGCCACATCATGGTATCAGTTTGGGGATACAGGTGGGTATGCAGATCCACCTTTGTATACATAGAATTCCCAATTCTTGTATCAGGTGTTGAAGGATGGGGTCCTTGATATTCAAATGTAAATACACCGTCTTTATGTGGATTGCCATCTCCATTTCCCAATGCGCATAAGGCTGCATATATCCAAATGCCCTGGGCGTCGGAACCACAAGTATCGTGGTGTCTGGTTCCTGAATACATTGGGTCTGCAATTCCATATTTGATCAGAATTCGTTTTTCGGAAACCAACCCAACAATATCATATGGGTTCGAATTAGCCGGAATACCATTACCATCCGGATTCTGACCTAATGCGGTTCCCTGAAGTTTAATATTGCCTACCAGGTACAGAGTATCTTTGCATCCCCAAGTCTGTTTCCCGCTGAAGATACCGTCAATCCATGTTTTCACCGGGATGTAAATCGATGAGTTATTGACTGAAATGGAAGGTCCGGGAGTCCAGACTGTGTCCAATTTCGTTAAGTAATACCAGTATAGTTCTGGTCCCGTGGGAGGTGGGTAGGCAGCATAGCAATCGATGGATTCTCTTTGCGCATTGACCGTAACATGACCAATCCATGATTGCCCACTTGAACCATTGACGTGTACGCGAAGAAGAGTATTATTATCATGGTCAATTTGCAGGTTATTTCCTGCCTGGATTGCCAGTGCCTGGTCAGGAAACTCGATTTTCGGTACGTGTTCATAGTAATGATCGAGAAATACACTTTCATAAGGTATCGTTCCGTTATTCGATTGGAATATCCCTGCGGTTGAAACATTGGCATAGAATGTTGGCCATCCACCATTATTCGTACTTCCACCCTGCTCAATCCAAATATTTGAATTACTGTGCACTTTCCCGTAAATCACATCGGGTCCCCAGAAATAAACTCTCCCTGCAACTTCACCCATATCGGCATTTTCTGAGGCTTCAGTATCGGTGAAATAATGATATCCGGCAAACGTGGAACGATGAATGTCTTTTTCCGCATACTGCTTCACCGGTGATATGTTGTTTGACCAAAGAATACCATTACCGCCTCCTCTTTTTGCCGTTATGAGGCTTTTCACAACATACCCGTTTGTCGAATAATATCCGCCACCTGTTGTTACATTTGATTTAGCGATCTTGGTTTTAAGAAAATACGTTGTTCTGGTATTTGTCCCAAGCAGTTCGAATTGCTGAATCGGCAGGGTAAAGCCTTCCCCTGAATAATCAGTTGTCTTGCAGGCAAGCAATCCACGAAACGCCTGGTACCTGAGAAAATGAGTTTCCTGTAGGGAATCATTCTGTGTTCGTTTGGATACAACATCTTTTAAGGCAACCGCTGTCATACTGATGCTTGAAAGAAAGGTGATGATCACAACAGCCATAGCCAATGATAGATTCCCACGTTGTGACATAATTAATCTACTCATCTGCTTTCCTTTTCTTACCTATCTGGATCATAATGAATAGGATCCTGCCCTATTTTCGCATAAAAAATGACATCACAAATCAATTCGGAACCATCTTCTGGGTTCCGGTTTCATAATTCCGATATTTCGCTATTCATTTCACATATGGTACATGATCAAAGGAAAAATTGCTTCGCTTAGTCACAACCCCTTCATCAGAAATTCGCTGGTGGTTTCTTGAATCTCCAACTTTCTGATTCGAAAGGTGTCAAACCAGCCCTTACATGGATCTCAGGAAAATTAGGGGGTTGTGTGAACGAGAAACGGTTATCGAAATGATAATCCTTCTTGTAACCAACACCTGTACCCGACGCTCCGGGATAGTTCATTCCATCACTGGTGGAACCCCATTTATGCTGATCCAAATTCCAGGTGCCATCGTGATGTCCGTAATCATATAAGGGACGATGGACTACACCTCGTCTTCTTTGTGCAATCGACCCATAGAGGTGTATCGATCCTCGTTCGAGATAGGGATCCGCTTCTGGCCATAAGGGATTATACCAGGGGAAATCAATCGTTCCGGGCCAGGGATATGCATTCGTGGGTGGAAATCTCCTTTTATGGAGGTCAATTTTCGTATAGTTGATGTCGTTTAATCTGATATCAGGTGTTGAATAATGTGGTGCTTGGTATTCAAAACTGAAGATACCATCCTTGTGCGGATCCCCGTTTCCATCCCCTAATGCACAGAGGGCAGCATATATCCAGACTCCCCCTGTATCGGGACCACTGGTGGGATGCCTTCTTCCATCGTATAAAGGATCATTGAGCCCATATTTTAAATAAATCCTCTGCTCGGAGATGAGACCCACAAAATCGTAGGGATTCCCAAAAGAGGCATTTCCGTTTCCATCAGGACTTGTTCCCAGGGGAGTACCTGATAGTTCGATGTTACCAACCAAAAAAAGTGTATCTCTGCAGCCCCAGGTCTGTCTTCCCGAGAAAGTGCCATCAATCCATAATTTGCATTCACAATATATGGAATTATTGCTCACAGAAAGCATTGGTCCCGGAGTCCATACAGTATCATTTGGGGAGAGGTAATACCAATACAATTCAGGACCGGTTGGTGGTGGATATTGGGCATAACAGTCAATCGATTCTCGCTGTGTTGCCGGAACAATCTGTCCAATCCATGATTGTGCCTGGTTACCTGAAATATGGACTCGAAGAATTGTATTTACATCATAGGGAAGTCCAACATGAGGACCTGCCTGAACAGCATTGGCAACGCTGGGAAATTCAAGTTCTGCCACATGTTCGTAATAATGATTATGAAAGACTGTCTGATACGGAATGGTTCCACTCACGCAACGAATGATCCCGCAAGTGGAAACGGGGGCATAAAACAAAGGCCAACCTCCGTTGATACCACCACCCTGGTTGGCAATCCAAATATCCGAATTGCTGTGCACCTTGCCATAGATGACATCATTCCCTGCAAATACGATCCTGCCGTCATCACCGGGCATTCCAACATCCTCCGATACTTCTGTATTCGTGAAATAATGATAACCGGCAAAAGTGGAGCGCCGAACATCTTTTTCAGCATATTTTCTGACGGTGGAGTAATTTTGAGACCAGAATATCCCATTCCCGCCGCCTCTCTTTGCTGTAACGAGGCTTTTGACGGTATAACCGTTGGTCATATAATACCCGCCACCGGTGGTTACATTCGATTGTTCCACCTTTGTCTTCATGAAATAGGTGGTCCTGGAATCTGATCCCAACATCTCGAATTGCTGTAGGGGCAATGTGAAGCCTGCTTCGGAATAGTCGGTGATTTGACATGCCATAGTACCGCGGGATGCTTCATAACGGAGCAGATGGGTTTCCTGGAGACCATCCTGTTGGATTCGACAAGCAAGAACATCCTTGAGGGCAACTTCTGTTAGAGTAATGCTGGATAGGAATGCGATAATGAGAACAGCCATGGCAACTGCAATATTCCCTCTTTCATCCATCTTCAAAATGCTCATTAATCATCCCTTTCTTTTACTTTACATATAGAAGCGATGTGACCACTTGATATCAATCCCATTTATCGGGTGATGTGCACATCTTCAAGGAACAGAATGAACTAAATGCCAATAATCTGGGAAGAAAAAATAACAATATTTATTCCAAATATTGATTATTCGTGCTATTATTTTATATATTTTCAATATATTATAAAGATTATATGTATGTTCATGCTTGTTGAATCATAAACCATGAACTCGCAACATACTGGTCTTTAATCGATTTCAATTTTATTGTTGGATACGCTTACGAAATTCCTTTGCCCTTTCGAGGAGTATATCCTCATCCAGAGTAAGTAGTTTCCTGTTCTTCATGACAATCTTGCCATTAATGATGACATTCTTTACCTGCTCGGTGGATGTGCAGTAAACAAGATGTGAATAAGGATCGTAAACAGGCTGTGAATCGATCGTATTCATATCGATCATGATCATATCTGCGAGTTTGCCCACTTCCAGCGAACCGATCTTTTCATCGAGATCGAGAGCTTTTGCACCTCCATTGATGCACTTTTGCAATATATGTTTTGCAGGAAGGAAAGAGGCATCCCGGTTAAGAGCCTTATGAAGACGGGCTGTTGTCGAAATTTCGCTGAACATATCGAGTTTATTATTACTTGCAACACCATCGGTGCCCAGGCAGTAGTTCACATGATACTGCTCGTACTTATGAATAGGGGCAAAACCGGATGCAAGTTTCAGATTACTGATGGTATTGACTGCAATGGAAACACCTCTTTTATGCAGAATCTCAAGTTCTCTATCTTCCAGATGGATACCGTGAGCAAGAAGGGTCTTTGCTTCGAAAATACCAAGACCATCAAGGTATTCAACCGGTAATTTGCCGTGTTCCTTCGTGCAGGCTTCCACCTCCTCCTGTGTCTCTGAAAGATGGATATGGAGCAGCATATTTTCATCCAGGGCATTTTTCAGGGCTTTCTTCAGATTATCCTTATTGCAGGTATAGATCGCATGCGGGGCAATGGCAAAGGTGATTAAGTCATTTTTGTTTTCCTTATGCAACCGCGTTACATAATTGATCATATCATCGGCACCCTGGTGCATGGCAACAGGGTAGTCAATTACCCCTTCCCCAATCACAGCGCGGATACCTGCAACTTCACAGGATGTAGCTGCTTCATGACTGTAAAAGTACATATCACTAAATGTCGTGATACCGCTTCTTATCATTTCGGCGGCAGCATGTTCCACACCAAGTCGAACAAATTCAGCATTCATGTATTTGGCTTCTGCGGGCCAGATCTTCTCATTTAGCCAGCGGATAACCGGCATGTCATCTGCCATGCCTTTAAAATAACTCATTCCTGCATGTGTATGACCATTGACCAATCCTGGAAGAACGAGCATATCGCTCGCATCGATCACTTCCCTACCCTGCCAGTCATTCATATCCAGTATGGTCCCAATCTCTGCTATCTGCTTTTCTATGATCGCGATACAGCCATTTTCAATGACATGCATCTCTTGATCAAAAGTCAGAACCATTGCGTTTTTAATCAGGATATCCGCTGTATTCATGAAAACTCCCATATGTTGCGGTCTGCATCAGCAGACCCATCATGATGTACGTTCATAGGTTTGGGGGTTATTAATTCGAACCCCATATATAAAAAAACCCCGTCTTTCAACGGGGTCAATGTATTTGTTTTAATATTACTTGTAGCCTTGGCTCATTGCCTGTCCCAAATCGAAGATGGGTAGGTAAATCACGATAATGATCGAGCCCACAACCACACCCATGATAATGATCAGTGATGGTTCAATTAGAACCGTGAGACGGTCAATAACGGAATCAACCAATTTCTCGTAGAATTCACCTGCTTTTTTCAATAGTTGATCCATATCACCTGTTTCTTCACCAGTATTCATCAATTGAAGGAGTGTAGGCGGGAACATTCCGGTTTTTCTGAATGCATTTGCCACACCATAGCCTTCTTTCACCCATGCTCTTGCCTTGTTGATCGCTTCTTCGATCGGCGCATTCTGCACAACTCCTTCCACCAGTTCCAAAGTATCCATAATGGGTACACCGGCAGCAGTCAGAATGGAGAATGTACGTGCAAACTTACTCATAATCGAATTGTTCAGCAGTTGACCAATCACGGGTAATTTCAGTTTAAGTCTATCGTAGATATACCTGCCCCTGTCAGTTAGAGTGACCAGGAAACCGACAATGAAAAGTATGATCAGTATGAGAATACTGACGAACAGGTTATGAACAATGAAATTACTGATGGCAATGGCAATAAGAGTAGGACCGGGAAGATCAGCACCAAAATTGCTATAAACATCCTGGAATTTGGGTATGATGAAATAGAACAGACCCCAAACGACAAGACACAAGAATACCAGGATGAAAACCGGATATGACATTGCAGAAATCACTTTTCTGCGTGTGTCTTCCATTTTCTCGAGATAGTCTGATAATTCGCCCAGAACCGTGTGCAGTGTTCCTGATACTTCACCAGCTTTCACCAATGCAATATAGAGCGGATTGAATACACCCGGGTGCTGTTCCATCGCCTCAGAAAGGGAGAATCCTTTCTTGATATCATCACTGAGTCTGTTGAGTACCTTCTGGAAACGAGCGGTCTTTTCTTCTTTAGCCAAATCAGAAATGGCTTTTTCAATCGTAAGACCTGCAGAGAACATTGTGGATAATTGGCGTGTAAAAAATACCAATGTACGCAATGAAACGCTGGTTCTGAGTTTGTAGATGGTGAAAACGACCTTGTCGAAGAGAGACATTTTTGTGCGCATTGCGCTCTCAGAAATGCTCTTCACGGAAATGATCGTACCGCCATCCTTCGATAGCTTATCAATCACTTCATCGAGTGATGAGGCTTTCATCATGCCTTCAACACGAGCCCCTTTCGCATCATGTATGATATACGAAAATGCTGCCATATACTATCCTTTCGCTATAATGAGATCTATTGTTATTCGACTATAGTCAGTTTGATGACTTCACGAATCGTAGTCATGCCACGCTTCATCTTGACGATTGCGCTGTCATGCAGGGTACGCATACCTTTTCTCAAAGCCGCTTCGCGTATAAGGTCCTGATTTCCGCCATCATAGATGATCTTACGGATCTCGGCATCTACGAGCAGAACTTCGAATATACCTGTACGACCGGAGTAACCTGTATTATCGCAATGAACACAACCAATGCCATTCTTGAACTGGATCGTTGCTGCTTCTTCAGGAGAGATACCAGCATCTTTCAGTTCATCAGCGGAAGGCTTATATTCTGTAACGCAATGTGGGCATACCTTACGAACAAGACGCTGTGCCATCACAAGACTCAAGGATGATCCGACAAGGTATGGTTTGATACCAATATCGATCATACGAGTCACAGTGGAAGGTGCATCGTTAGCGTGAAGAGTACTGAAAACAAGGTGACCGGTAAGAGAGAATTTCGTCGCAATATCTGCGGTTTCTTCATCTCGAATTTCACCAATAAGCACGATATCCGGGTCTTGACGAAGAACGGAACGCAATGCCGAACCGAAAGTCAAACCTATCTGTTCCTTGGTTTCAATTTGTGTGATACCGTCCAAGCGATATTCGACAGGATCTTCAACCGTGATGATGTTAGTCTCAATGTCCTGAATGGTTTTCAATGATGCATGCAAAGTGGTTGATTTACCGCTTCCAGTAGGACCGGAAACGATGATGATACCATACGGACGACGGATGACTCGTTTGAATGTTACCATATCATCATCTTCAAATCCAAGGGTCTGAAGCTTGAAACCGAATTCACCTTTATCAAGAAGACGCATCACCACCTTTTCACCTATCACTGTTGGTGTGATGGATACACGGACGTCCACACTCTTCATCTGGGTTTTCAGAGAAATATGACCGTCCTGGGGTAAACGTCTTTCCGCAATGTTCAACTTTGACATAACCTTCACAATGGATATAAGTCCCATGTGAAGACCAATCGGCGGATTCATGACTTCACGCAAGGCACCGTCAACACGGAATCGGATTCGGGTGTTCTTGGTAAGCGGTTCAATATGTATATCAGTTGCACCAGCTTTGATTGCTTCCGTAATGATCAGATTGATCAATTTAACAACGGGAGCATCAGCAGAGCCTTGCGCACCGATGTTGATTTCGTTTTCATCATCATCCATGGCGACAAAATCAAAATTACCAACAGCATCTTCGACCTGAGAGGTCGTTCTGATACTCTTATAATATTTTTCCAGAGTATCTGTTAATGCCTCTTCGCCAATGAGTATCGGTTTGATATTCTTAGACAGGAGTTTTTTCAGGCTGTCGAGAATTTCAATATTCTCAGGGTCGGTCATGGCAACTACCAAGCCATCCTTTGTGTCTCGAACGGCAATGACTCGGTTTTCGACAGCGAACATTTCAGGAATCAGTCCCACTACATCGACATTCAGGTCTTTCATCTCCTGCATATCTGCAATGTCATATCCTAATTGTTCACTTAAAGCCACGAGGAGTTTTTTTTCATCCAGATAGCCTAATTTTATGAGTGTTTCACCAATTTTTAACCGGAAGTTTCCTTGCTTTGATAGTGCATCGCGCAATTGCTCTTCGGTTATCAACTGTTTATCGATCAGTAACTGACCTAAACGTTTGAAAGTCATTGATTAGATCCTTTGTTTCGTGTTTATGGAGAGTCCCGGAGCAACTCCGGAACTCTCCAAAAAATTAATTAAAGACCAGGTTGGGCAAATGGGTACTTGAGCAGAATACAGGTCGTTTCAGCTGATACATTCGTACCCAGCAAACGTACGGTTATTGTTACTGCAACAGTTCCTGGCGTACCTGTCTGCGGATCACCGTTCGGAATTTCATAAGCGGTGAACTTAATCCTTCCTTCCGCGATACCGTTTGTTGAACCGTCTGAATTGTTGTCATGTATCACATGACCAGTACCATCTAACCCTGTCCAACTCGGATCATACCAGTCGGTAATGATCGTATTCCATAGTGAAGAATCATTGGGATGGTCAGGATCATTAGGGCCACCTGGATTAGGCCATTGTAAACTAGTTCCAGCCCAGTAGACAAAAAATCCACGGGTTGCAGTAAGCACTAACCTGGCATGATGTATCGGATTCCCCTGTCCATCGGTCAGGGATATTCTGATAATGCAGTATTTAACACCGCTATTGCCATCAGAGGTAAAGTAATCAAGATGTCCGGGAATTATCACGGCTTCCATATTCGGTGAGTTAAGAGGAAGGGACAGGTCACCTTCACCGATGATCAGATTTCCCTGAAGGTCGGTTGTCGTCGCTCTCACCTTAACTAATTCATAGGTATAAACACCATTATAAATGATCGTTGTATAGGCTACACCGGCAGTGGAATCACCATCGACGTTCTCATTACCAACGTAGGCATTACCAATAATGGAGCAATTGGCAAGAATGCTTTGATTAGGCTGATTCTCTGGAAGAGAGAAGAATACACTTGTACCGTAATCAACAGGATTACCATATGCATCTTTCACGACTGCTTCAGCGACGATTCTCCACAAACCGCCACCCTGTGCAGTACCGGTGTTGAAATCACCAATACTTAGAATCACCTGGCTTGGAGCACCGGAATGGATAACAATATTTGCTTTCGTTGCAGACACCGTTGTTCCATCGATTTTCTGAGCAGTAGCACGAATCGAAAGCGGTCCTGAGACAGTGCCGCTGTTGACCGATATTTGCGCTATACCTCCACTGGATATTGTCGTAATCGGTCCAACACCTTGCCCGTTTAGGTTGGCTCCGGCGGGAACATTACCAATCAAACTAAAATCTACATTCGTAGGATGATCGATCAGGTTTCCGTTAATATCGAAAAGTTTCACTTTCAGGATTGCCGATTCATGACCACCAGTATGCGCAACATTCAGATCAATCTGACCTGAATTTTCGAATTGCATCGAATATATCTCATCAGATGTGACTGTAAATAAGACATGAGTGGTTAAAGAATCATGGTTTATGTAAGAATCAATCGTAGCACTTCCAGAACTTAAACCAGGTGTGAAACGAACAGCAGCAATGCCTTGAGAATTTGTATTTTTATAGGTAATGTTGTTCGTACTCAGGAATGTCCCTAATGATGTCTGGAACTTAACCAGCGCATTCGGACAGGCATTGTTGTGGATATCAGAAACAGAAGCACTGATAAAAATGGAATCAGGGTTGTTCACAGTGCTTTCATCTGTAATCGTTTGAACACCATTATGAACCGTATAGGATGACATCACCAAATTGGTGGGCCAACCGGGTAGAATCGTTATATCCTTGCCAGTTATCTTCGTTCCGATTCTGACATGAATTGTGGCTGGTCCGGATAAAGGTCCGGCATTATACTGAACTGTGGCAGTACCGTTAGAAGTCTTTACAACGATGGAATCACCATTTGCGGAAAGATCAGGATTCAAGAAGAAACCTCTTGTCGCGCTGAAGGTAAGCAGCGTATTATCAGGTACATCAGCACCTAATATATTCTTCGCCTTTGAGCGAAGTGTAACGACCTGATCAACCAGCATTGTAGTTGCGTTCAATTCAAGTGTAAGATTGGATACAGCTGGAATTGGAATAATGTGAACTATTGTTGAAGTAGAATCAATAGTCAAACCAGTTGTAGCACTCTTAATGATTGCTTCTACTTTCGCATCACCGGTCTCATTTTCACCACGTGAATAGAAAGTGGTCTTTGCAACACCGGAACTGTCTGTAGTGACTTGCCTGATTATTCCACCAAGATTGGAACGGAAATAAACAGTCACTTGTGAAGCTGCCAAGTCCTCACTATCTTTCACTAAAACAGATATATTCGAATAAGTGATACCATTATCAGCATATATCGTATCTGTTGAAGCAGTCATATTGACAATATGCACCAATTCACTTAATGGGGTGGTTGCCTTGGTAATCGGAGGATTACGCTTATCGCAACCGGTAAAGAAAACGAGAGATACCAATATCAGACAACAGGTTAGAGTGAGTATTTTTTTCATCTTTCCATCCTTCCTAATCTTTATACTGGATTAGGTGTTTATCCAATCTGGAATCAACATCTGCTTCTTTTTGATCCTTGGTCATATCCACTAAGCGTGGTGTGATCTCAATGATCAAATCTGTATTATCTAAAACTTCATAGCGATGCTGGAATATTTTTCCGATAAATGGGATATCGCTGAGCAATGGAAGTTTGCTTGTCTTTTGGCTCAAGGTTGAATTCAACAAACCACCGACAATGATCTTCTTTCCATCCGGTACCGTTACCGTTGAGTTTACTCTACGTACTTTCGTACGAGGGACATAACCACCAACCAATTCAATCACGGAACTGACTTCCGGACTGATGGTGGTCGTAATTTGACCATCCTTGTTTACAGTGGCTTTCACTTTCAATTTAATACCAACATCCTGACGTTCCACTTCAACCTGGTTCACATTATTGGTTACCACGAAAGGAACAGTTTCACCAATCAAGATGTCTGCATCTTCACCATTCATGGCAGTGATGCGAGTATCTGTAAGAAGTTTGGCGGCATTATTTTCTAAAAGCCAATCCATTGTAATGTCAAAGGCTGATAGCTGGCGACTGAAATGACCAACATCATCCCAACCTGTCATCTTCTGGAAATACTGAGTCTTGGGTAAGACTTCGAAATCAAGAGGATCACCGTGTGGAAGAGAACCATCAACATAAGATGTATTGTAGTTATATGGTAATCCAATTCCACTGCCATTGACCGGATCTTCTGCCAAAATTGTGGTTAAATGGTTCAGTTTTGACCAATCGATTCCATACTGTTTTGAAGATTCGAGAGAAACTTCAATCACACGTGCACGGATCTCAATTTGCTTTTGGGGGATATCCAATTCCTGGATACGAGCTAATAATTCATTAAAAGTTTCAGGATTTGCTCTGATAATCACGGCATTTTGTTCAGAAAGAGGAACAATCTGACCAGGCATCATCGAGAAGGCTTTTGAAAGCTTGTCAGCACTGATATTATTCAGATACAGTGTATAACTGCGTTCTCCTGTCTCTTCAGAGATTCTTGCTTTATCGCCAACGATAAAAGTATTATCTCCAATCAGACGATAGGATAATCCAACAGATTTTGAAACCAAAGAGATAGCATTCTCAATTGGTACATCCTTCAGATGTACAGTAATACGTTTTTCTGCGTTTCTGTCTTTATCTGTTCCACCTGTGCTTGTATCGACAGCAAGAACGATATTGGTGTTGCTCAACTTGGATAATGTTGTTAGCACAGCGGATAAAGCTGCATCATCAGCATCAAGGGACACCTTCTGATTCATCAGTTGATCCCTTGTTATTGCGTACATGGGCAGTGCAATGCTAAACAAAAGAATAAAAACGAAGAACACCCATTTCTTCTGCGAAAAATGCGAAATTTTCATATTTTCTCCCATTGATGTTTATTTCTTTAGTAGTTCATATCTGACTGGGTAGCCTGATTGGCTTTATTGGTATCCAGTTCCACTGGTCGAGGCGGAATGGGTTCAAGATACATCACACCGCGCTGACCGTTTGCAAGATACACAATTTGACCATTATGAATTTCTTCAATTTTCCTACCGGCGACATAGTCTCCAATATAGTATCTTCCATCAGATCCCTGATAGGAAATAATGGCAGTTCTCTTTCCATTTTCATCGATGAAGGTACCTGCAAGGCGAACCATATTTCTGACCATATTTTGCCATTGTTGAAGCAAATCGATCTTATCCTGTACGATTAGGTCTTGCTTCAGCGGATCCTTGGTTACGGTGAAAATGAAACTCTTTCTATCCTGTATTGACCTTTCTATATCCTGAATAGTAGCCATCAAACTGTCACTGACAGACATCTTTGAATAGACGGATTTGTCAGGAACATTCAATTCCTTCTTATACAAAGCAGCATCTCTAAGAAGAAAAACAACGAGCATAATGATCGTCAAGCTGACAGCGAAGTCTTTCAAATACTTGTAATCCATTATGCCTCCTTGACTACCTTGAATATTGACAATTCAAGTGTGACCTTGTACCTTGTTACCTGGGTAGAAGCAGTAAGTGTCTTGGAATTTGCATCCTGTACTTGAACTGGTGTCACATCAAGAGTATTGATTTTGATGATGTTATCCATTCCTTCCAGTTCGGATAAGAACTGACCGGTCTGGACATAGGTGCAATTCAGTTCCAGTATATACTGCTGCTCCAACATGGATGCATTTGAAAAAACTGCTTTCGGATAAATGGAGACGACTGCGATCTTATATTGATCACACATGTCAGCAAGTTGTTTCACGAAGGCATTGACTTCGTCCGGACTGAATTGCTTCTCTGTTGTAAGGCTATTATTAATGATCAGATTGAATTGACTCAACTGTTCATTCATGATCTTTGCACTATTGAGTTTTTCCTGTGCTTTTTTGATCTTTTTATCTACAGAATTGATTTTGTTGATCTTCGAATTGATCATGGAACCACTGATGACAAAGAACAGCACACTAACGAGAGCAATCAGAAGCAAGAATATTATGTATTGTCTTCTCATTTTTTACCTGCCTTTGCCTGTTGGGTAATGCTGTCTTTCCCGAAACAATCGACTTGGAAACGGATGATATCCGTATCTTTTTCACGATCACGGTTAGAGCGGATAAATTCGATATCTTTAAAATCTGCACTGATTTGAGGATTTGCTTTTAAACTTTCGATAAAGTTGTTAATCAAATCAAATTCCTTTTCGTTCTTATTCACCTTTGTTATTCCATATAAACTCAAGATACCGCGCTTATATGAAAAATGGGTAATTGCAATCTGGTTTTGTGTTCTGTCTGCCAATGCCACCAATTTCCTTGCCCAGAATATTCTGTCGGTAAAGGCATCTGACAAACGATCAAGATCTGACTTCGAAAGAAAATCACCACTGACTTCATAGGTTGCCACCTGATCTTCGATCTGCTTCAAGAAATGTTCTCTTGCATCAAGTTTATGTGCCAGTTGTGTATTCAGGTAAATAACGACTGCGAATAGTAAAATTGTTCCCAAAACGAATAAACTGACGAACGTTTGAAATGCTTTCCGTTCTGCTTCCTGCTGAAGTCTCAGTTCTCCGAATTTGTTCAGATTTATCTTAAAAAAGAATCTCGTCATCGTGCCTCCTATTCTTCCCGCATTGCCAAACCAATCGCCAATGCAAATTGCGGATCCCGCTTATCAGCAAGACGATCCGGAACATCAAGGTTAGCGAATGGATTGTATAATTCGGTGGAGATGTTGATTCGTTCCTGAATATATTCAGCCAATCCTTTCATTTTCGCTGTACCCCCAAGTAGATACACCTTTCTGAAATCACTATTGTTGGCTTCCTTAACATAGAAACGAAGCGAGCGACGAATTTCATCGACGAGTTGATCTTCAACTGTTTTTTCAGAGATATCCAACATGCTCAAAGCATCAGCATTCGCGGCTACTGGAGGTTTATTCAACCCGTATTCAACCTTATGCTGTTCTGCTTCTTCGAACGTCAGATTATAGCGCCGCATAAAATCTCTGCTGAAATGATATCCACCATAGGAGATATCCCTGGCAAAGAACTTTGCCTGTGGACCATAGATCACCATATTTGTGGAATGACCGCCCAAATTCAATAATACATATGTACCTTCTTCAACAATTGTATTGAGTACAAAGGCATTGGCGATCGCCAGTGAATCGATATCCACAATATTAGCTGTCAGACCGGCTGCTGTCAGAACTTCAGTATGATCGTTCAACAGGTCTTTGTTGGCAGCGGCTAAAAGGATATTCATATTATTGGTTTTTTCTTCAATGCTGAGGACTTGATAATCCAGCACCATTTCATTGCTGCTGATGGGAATATGCTTCTTGGCTTCAAAGAAAAGCGCAGATTCCAATTCTTCATCAGGCAGAAATATGGTTTTAATCTGTTTGATGCTCGTATCCTCACCACCGATTGACGTCACAAGATGCTGGATATGCTTGGGACTCAGTCTCATGCTCTTCAGTACTTCCACGAGAACCGGAGCAAATCTGTCCTTTCTCAAATCGGAAGGAACATATTCGATTCCAGAAGGTACTGTAGGGCGCACCTCGCAACTCAGTAACTTGAATCCCTCGTGAACTTTTCTCAGGTGAACAGCCTTGATGCTGTGGGTCCCGATATCAATTCCAAGAGATTCCTTGAATTTGATGGTCTTCTTCTTATTCATACAGCCTCTTCTATATATTGATTTCTGATATTAAAAATTCGTTGGTGGTTTCTTGAACTTCCAACTCTCTGAATCGAAAGGTGTCAAACCCGCCTTGGTATGTGTTTCCGGAAAGTTTGGTGGTTGCGTGAATGAGAAGCGATTATCAAAATGATAGTCCTTCTTATAACCAACTCCCGCACCACTTGCGCCCGGATAATTCATACCCTGACATGCGCCACCGTATTTGTAATTAGGAAAATTCCATGTATTATTATGATTGGGGGGATCGTTCGTACTTCTGTGCACAAAACCACGTCGTCTTTGAGCCACGGATCCATACAGATGGATATACCCTCTTTCCATATAAGGAGCTGCTTCAGGCCATAATGGATTGAACCAGGGATAATCGAGGGCAGGAGGCCATGGATTTAACGATGTTTGCGGATATGGCCGCAAATGAAGATCAATCTTGTTATACACCGTATTCCCTATCCTGATGTCCGGTGTGGAAGGGTGAGGATGCTGATATTCAAATGTAAATACACCATCCTTGTGCGGATCTCCGTCTCCATCACCCAAAGCACAAACGGCTGCATAAATCCAGATACCCGTATGATCTCCTGTGTCACCACCACATGTATCGTGATGTCTCAATGAATCGACCGGGTCTCTGAACCCGTATTTAATATTGACCCTTTGTTCTGAAACCAGACCAACAAAATCATGCAGATTACCGTTCCCTGGAAGCGCACCTCCATCCGGGTTAACTCCCCTGGGCGTTTCGGTCAGAACAATATCACCGATCAGCGATAAAGTATCAGCGCATCCCCAAGTTTGCTTCCCTGTGAAAGTTCCTTCGATCCAAGTTTCATTTGGACAATAAATGGAATTGTTGGAAACAGAACCGGCTGGTCCTTCAACCCATACGGTATCCATTTTGGTCAGCCAATAACCGAACAACTCAGGACCCTGAGGTGGCGGATATGCAGCATATACATCGATTGATTCAGGTCTTGCATGCATTTGAATCGTACCGATCCATGAATGATAGTTTGTTCCAGAAACCTTGACCCGAACAATCTTGGAAGGATCGTGACCACCTGGAAAATGGGGGCCGGCTTCAATCAGGTTGGCTGTTGCGGGAAATTCCAACTGCGGGGAATGTTCAAAATAATTAGCATGGAAAATCGTAGTATAGGGAACAGTACCACTTGAACTTTGAAAAACACCCGATGTTGATACATCGCCATAGAATGTCGGCCAGCCATTATTTAATCCACCGCCCAGCTGCTCAACCCAGATATCTGAATTACTATGAACCTTACCGTAGATCACGTCGGGACCATAAAAATATACACGTCCTGCTTCAACACCGAGATCGGAATTTTCGGACTGGTCGATATCAGAGAAATAATGATATCCTGCAAAGGTCGAACGCCGAATGTCTTTTTCAGCGTATTTTTTTACAGGAGATACATTTCTCGACCAAACCATTCCGGAACCGCTTCCTCTCTTTGCTGATACAAGAGATTGTACCGTATATCCGTTCGTAGTATATAGACCGCCTCCAGTCGTAACGTTTGCTTTCACGATCTTTGTTTTCATGAAATAGGCTGTTCTGGCATCGGTTGACATAACATCAAATTGTTGCGTAGGCAATGTAAATCCTTCGCCAGAATAATCGGTCGTCCTACAAGCCAATAAACCACGAAAAGCCTGGTAGCGCAATAAATGCGTTTCCTGAAGCCCGTCATATTGCACACGGGCAGAAACTGCATCCTTGAGTGCCACACCAGTCATCGCAACACTGGACAAAAAGGCAACGACAACAACTGCCATGGCAAGTCCAAGATTACCTTTTTGATTCATTAAGAATAAACGCATGTCCATTCCTTTCTTACACGGTCTGAAATGTGTGCCCATGACAAATCAGCTATCCTACATCTTGTTGATAGCCATTTTTGTCGAATAGCTCACATATCGATATACGTTCTTACGGATCTCTACTTTTGCAGACAAATTAACTTGCAGCACCTTTGCCGGTGATGACGAGTTGACTTGTGAAAATGATAATCCCGTAACTTTGATTTTATTATTTCTGCTTTGCTTGGGGAAGAGATAGATCGGGGATGATGGTTGCAAAGTACCATGTAAATAGGTACCCCGAACTGCTTTCCCATCGAACCAGAATTTGACATAATCGCCCTGATGGGTAATATCCTGTGCCTGTGTCTTCAATACAATCCCGGCGGCACCATTGGGACCACCCTGGAAGAATGATACAGTATCTGCATTGGCAACACCATACCATACCTTCTGGTTCGTTCCTTCGCTCATTATTAATCCGTATTTGATCCCTCTCTGCAGGCAATCATATGCTTGCGTTTGAAGATCAGAGACACGGGTAAGCTCTTCATATTTAGAGAAGAATGCTGCAAAAGCAGTAGCGGCGGCAGCAAAGATGACACCGGAAATTGCGATGGCAACAACCAGTTCTATGAGTGTAAAACCAAATTGTGATTTTGCATTTCGTATCATATTTGCTCTTCCTATTGTGCTATATCCGCAGAAATTGCGAAGTCTTCTCTTAATGCTACTGAACGTAACCTTCGATCTCCGGGCTCAGTCCACTGTACTGTAATGATGATCGGCTGATGATACATAAGTTGACCCAAGGCATTGTCAGATTGAATGTTTGGCTTGGAAAAAAGCATCTTTCCAATCAACTGATGACCATTTGGATATGTGTCTATCACCACCGGCATCCAATTAAATTCATCGAAGTTCTTTAGCGCATTGAACATATAGTATTGCCATTCCAGTTCACCGGAAGCAATTAATGTCGCAACCCTGTCATGAGAATTGCGGACAAGCGTCTTCTGGCTATACACGATGGCAATATATAATGCTGCAAATGATGCCACTACAATGACAGCAGATAATATAACATCCAGTAGGGTAAACCCTTTTTCATTATTCATGATCCGACCTATGTGCATCGCTTAGAAACCAACACCTGTAGCGAACAATTTAGGATTATCCGCCACCTGTTCGGCCAGTGTTCTATCGACGAGATTATTCATTACATGATTGTAGAGAGATTGATCTTTGGTTTGCATGCCTTCTTTCGTTCCAGCCTGGATCACAGAAGGTATCTGATATGTCTTTTCCTCACGGATAAGATTTCTAACAGCAGCGTTCGCGATCATGATCTCAAGAGCCGGAACACGTCCCTTGCCGTCCTTTGTGGGAAGCAGGGTTTGTGCCACGACAGCTTCCAGGGATTCGGACAACATGGAACGAACCTGTTGCTGTTGCTCTTTCGGGAACATGTCGATCACACGGTCGATGGATTTTGTTGCACTGCTGGTATGCAGGGTGGCTAAAACCAAGTGACCGGTTTCTGCAGCGGTCAAAGCTAATTGAACCGTTGCAAGATCACGCATTTCACCAACGAGAATCACATCAGGGTCTTCACGAAGAGCTGACTTCAAGGCGGCGGTAAATGACCATGTGTCATGTCCGAGTTCGCGTTGATTGATCAACGAGTTCTTACTGCGATGGACAAATTCGATCGGGTCTTCGATTGTAATGATATGGCAATATCTGCTTTCATTGACCTGGTCGATCATCGTGGCAAGAGTCGTTGATTTTCCGCTTCCGGTAGGTCCCGTCACAAGAATGAGTCCCTTTTCTTTCGTGGTAAGCTTCTTGAGAGAATCCGGCAGGTGAAGTTCATCGAAAGTTTTTATTTCGTTTGGAATTACACGAAACGCAGCAGCTAATCCATTGATCTGATGAAATGCATTCACACGGAATCGAACATCATTGGACAGTTTTGTGGAAAAGTCCAATTCCAGGTTCTTCTTGAAAATCTCTTTCTGCGAGTCATTCATAACTCCATAAATCAGATTTTCAATCTCTTCTGCAGACAGTATCGGCAGATTGAGACGCTTCATCCTTCCGTTGACACGCACCATCGGATAAGAACCTGTACTGATGTGCAGATCCGATGCTCCTGCATCTGATGTAAATTTCAATAATTCTTGAATGGTCAAAACAACCTCCCAGCGGTCAACTACTCCTTACTTCCGGTATTGATATCTGTCCATTCATCAATGCCGTAACCGTGGAATTTTGCTTCATTTTCGTCATAATAGACTTGTTTGCCTTCGCCAGCTGCAAAATCTGCTGTTGAAGTTGCTATATATTTGGTTGGGGGATTGCCGACAACTTCAAACGTCCAGTTCTTTGCAGTTGCATTACCGATCTTAGCATCTTTCAGTGCTTCGTCGATCGAGTAGTTTTCTGTGCTGCCGTAGGTCTGCTGATAAACATCATATGCAGTACGAATTGAACGAAGAGCAGTCTGCGCTTCGGTTGAACGGGATTTCTCCACATAACGAAGGTATCTTGGTACTGCGAATGCAGCCAAAATCGCAACGATGATAACAACCACCAAGATTTCAATCAATGTGAAGCCTTTTTGATTTTTCATGTTTCTGAACATTATGTTCCTCCTGGATTTTTTTGCTCATTTTTAATAAAGCACATTGTGTGCCAATCGCTCAAACTATTTTCATGGGGAAATACATACTTTGCTGATAATGAATTTGCTTGACTGTTTTACCGCTCTACCGGACAAAGAAAAACGAATGTTTCTACATCTGTATCAAAAGGAGTTAAGATGTTAAAAAAAGCACTCATACTGACATTGTCCTTCCTATTCTGTATTGCAACAATCGTTTTTGCCATACAATCGGTCAAACAAAAAAATAATAATCAGATTAAAAATGGAAAGGCAAAAACAGTCAATGTAAAAAAATCAACTGTCCAATCCGTAACTCCAGATACCACTGCAACTAAAAAAAGCAGTCCCATTGTAGCCGATTATAAAGGCGGAGTCATTACCAGAGCAGACGTTGAAGAAAGAATTGCCAAAATCCCCGCACAATATCAACCACAATACCAGACAACCCAAGGTATGGGTAAGATCCTCGACATGATGGCAACTGAAGTTGTTTTCTATCAGAAAGCCCTGAAAGAAGGTTTAGATAAGGATCCGACTCTTATCCAGAAGATGAATGATGGCTTAAAGCCTTTATTCATGCAGGAATATTATCAGCGTAACATCCAGAAACGTGTTCAGATATCACCAGCCGATAAGGAAACTTATTACAATCAGAACAAGAAGAAATATTTTGATAGCCCGAACACGACCATCGCATATCTCCAAACTTCCGATAAGAAGGATGCAGACAAGGCAATTGCTGCTCTCAGGAAAGGCATGTCTTTTGCTGAAGCGGTGAAGGAATTCTCCACCAACAAATATTCCAAGGAATTACAGGGAAAGATCAAGAATATCCGCTCCAACGGTTATATCCCGGGTGTTGGAAATGATACTGGTCTTGATTCCCTGATCACTTCTGCGGTTGCAGATTCAACCACTCTTTACGGTCCATATCAGACATCCAATGGATTTCATATTTTCAAGGTGATGTCCCGTGTTCCAGGCAGACAAAAGACATTTGAAGAAGTGGCTGGTGACATCGAAAATAAAATTCGCCCCACCAAGGAAAATGATCTGACCAAATTCGTCGTAGACAGCCTGAAAACTGTGTATCAGATCAAGATCAATAATTCTGTTCTGGACTCTCTGAATCAAAAGAACGATAAGCTCAGCAATGATCTGATGAACCAAAAACTGGTCACCTCCAACGACCCTTCCCTTGATTTGACAGCGAAGGACTTTCTCGATATCATGAAATCCCTGTCTCCCCAAGAACAAATGATGTTTACGAAAGGATCTGGAAAGACACAATTCCTTGATCAGGTTCTCACACGTAATCTATTCGCTGCTGAAGCAAAAAGACTCAATTATGACAAGTTGCTCGCAAATACGGATAATTACATCCAGACCAAGCGTTATGTGCTTCTTCAGCAAATCTATACCGATCTTGTGCTGAATGCGATCAAGATCACTAATGAAGACAAACAACAGTACTATAACCAAAACAAGGAACTGTTTGCGATTCAGCCGAATCGTAAGATTCAACAACTGACCTTCCTCAAGGAAGATGAAGCAAAGAAAATGAGAACCAAATACGTTGGTCTTCTGAAAAAGCACAAGAATGACGCTATCCTCGATATGATCCGTAAGTCATCAACCAAACCTGAACAGGATGGTAACATCGATAATATCTATCGTAATAACATCATTCCCGGAATCGGTACCGATTCCACTTATAGCCAAATGGTTTGGAAAACCCCATTGAATGAAACAAGCCCTGTCTTCAAGAACAGCAAAGGCAACTTTGTTTTCCTGACAGTCCTTGCTGATAATCCGATAACCTATCGTTCCTTTAACGAAGTCGAACCACGAATTGAGCTGGCTTTGAAGAAAGATAAGGAAAAAGAAAAGAGAGATAGTGTTACCCAGGATCTGAAGACTGAATTCAACTTCAAGGAATATCCTGAAAGACTTGAAGTCACACGCACTGCAAAAGAGTACTTTGACATGGCTGATACCGCAGCCCGTAACCAAAAATACTCTGATGCCATCTCCAGTTATGATGAGATCATCAAACGTTATGCGAATGGTACAGATGATTATAAGGCAATGTTCATGAAGGGATTCCTGTTGGCAGAAGAAATGAAGAAAACTGATGAAGCCGTCAAAGTCTTCGAAACTTTCCTGTCTAAATACAAGCAGGGTGAATTGAATGAATCAGCAAAATACATGTTGGATGAATTGAAAAACGGTACCGCTAACGAAGAAATCCCAATCAAGAATCAAGATACTGGCAGCTCCGACGATAAGGAGTAATCCTACATAAATCATGAAAAACCGCATCTCCGGATGCGGTTTTTTATTATCGTTTACTTTTGATTATCAATTGTAAACTCTGTAAACACTTT
Source organism: Candidatus Cloacimonadota bacterium (assembly GCA_035402645.1). Taxonomy (GTDB): domain Bacteria; phylum Cloacimonadota; class Cloacimonadia; order Cloacimonadales; family DAONDQ01; genus DAONDQ01. The sequence continues at coordinate 65,201 of DAONDQ010000001.1, forward strand.
GCGAATATTCATTTCTAAAATACATGATGATGAGAGCTTCTTAAATGACAGAAAATTCAAGCCTGGCTTTTCTCTGCTGCCAATCGGGCATTACCCTTGATAACTTACGATAAAATCCGGTATTATGCTTCGGGTGGAAGATATGGCATAACTCGTGTACAATGATATAATCGATACAAACCATCGGTGTCTTGATCAATTCAGTATTGAATAAAATCCTATTCCCCGTGCAGCTGCCCCATCGCTTTTGCATTTTTCGAAAAGTCAGAACCGGTTCCTCTTCCAAGGTATTTTCAAACTGCTGATAATACACCCGGAACCTTTCGGAAATTCTTCTGACAGCTTGTTTCCGATACCAGCCGTGCATGAGTTTGCGGACCCTTTCCTTATTATTTATATCTGTTAGTTCTACGATAAACCACTTCCCGAGTAATCGAACCCTATTATGGGTGGATTCCACCTTTTTCAATCTATATTGCCTTCCCAAATAATAGAACGTTTCCCCGCTTTCATACCGGTGTTCAACAGGTAATGGGAAGAACTGCTCGAAGTAATGTCTTTTCTTGCGGATAAGGAGTGCCTTCTTATCAAGGACACTCGTGATATTTTCCCAGGTAATGGATACATTTCCCCTGAACTCGATTGATAGATCAGGCTTAATGAAGATGCTGCTTGTTTTCCTTGAACTCAGGACCACATTGATCTCAATCACTTGGTCATCGAGTACCCATTCACGTTTATAATTCATGGTCTTCTATGCTGCGCTATACTGATGCATTGATCAAGGATTTCATCGATCTTATCGAAATCAGGTTTCACCTCGTATTCCTGCATCTCCTCATAGATACGGTCTTCCATATCGATCTTCATTTTGTTCTGAACATCGATATTGTTCGCCCAGTCCACAATTCTATCTTTTTCTATGATCTTATCAATTTCCAAAGCCATCTTTGCCAAGACATCATTCTTATTCGGCAAATCTATGGAACTCAAAGATTTATTGATCGCTCCAAAATATGCCTTCGCCACATCATTTTCCGCAAGAACAGAAGGTGTATCATCTCCTGTCCTGCTTATGATATTCTTCATGATATCCGATACTTTCTTAAGATAATCGAGAGCATTGATTCGCCCTTCCCTGAAAGCCTTAATCGTATCATCGAGAAGCTCAGAGAACTTCCTGTAAAAAATCGGATCATTATCCATTCGGGTCTGAATTTCCAACTTTGTCCTATGTGCGATGGTATCAGCCTTTGCAGTATCGGAGTGTAACTGCTCCACTTCATCCTTGAAGGCATCGTCGAAGATATTGACCAAATTCGTTATAGGTACGGCAGGATTGGCTTTCACGTATGTATTCAGGAGATCCTGGATTTTCTTCTCATAATCACTGAACTTGATTTTCTCTGCATATCTCTGTGCTACGGACGATTTCAGTTTCTGGAAAAACTGATTGTCATTCTGGTATTGCATCACCTTTTGATTGTCCGTTGTCAGGTAGAAATCCTCGCTGGACGTAGCAATCATCAAAGCCCTGCTGTAAGCGGAAAGTCTTTCATAGAATTGCTCCCGAAGTGCCTTATCACCCAATAGCAGTTCAAATTCCTCTTCATCTGCAGGATTATTTATGGTTTTGAATGTATCCCAGAGAATGGTATGTTTTTCAGGAAGCTTTGCCGTCTCCACTTTGATATCACTCAATAAGCAGGCAATGTCTGCCTCATCGAATTCCGGTAACTTCGAATATAGGTCAAGAGCGTTATTCAACCCTTCCAGAATACCATAATAGTCTATAATAAAGCCAAAATCCTTTTCATCATACAGACGATTCACACGCGCAATAGCTTGCAGCAAGGTATGATCCTTCAGGTTTCTCGTCAGGTATAGTACCGTATTCAGTGGCGCATCAAAACCTGTCAGCAGTTTATCCACGACAATGATGATCTCAGGTGTATCGGAATACTTGAAGGCATTGATGATTTGTTTGTTATATTGCTTTTCATCTCCAAAGCGCTTCATCATATGTTGCCAGAAGGGAATTATTTCATTTGCATTGGGACTCTCGATATCTGTTTCACCTTCTCTGTCATCCGGTCCTGATATAAGAACTTCTGTGCTCACTTTACCGAATTCATCCAGAAACTTCTTATACTTGAGTGCAGTTGGTCTATCATTTGCAACCAACTGCCCCTTGAAACCGGAGTTCTGAAAATAGGTTGAGTAATGAATCCCAATATCCCATGCAATGGCTTTGACTGTTTCATCGGTTTTCTGGATTTGATCGGTGGTGGAATACTTCCTTTTCAAATCGGCTTTCTGTTCTTTGGTCAGATTAGCCGTTACTGCTTCAAACCATCTGTCTATGCCTTCCTTTTGAACTTCCTGGATAACATGCCTACCCTCATAAAGCAGGGGTACTACCGCTTTGTCTTTCACAGCTTCCTGCATGGTATAGGTATTGATGAGTCCCCCGAATTTCATCAGCGTGTTCTTCTCACCCTTCATGATGGGTGTGCCTGTAAAACCTATATAACAGGCATTGGGGAGAACTCTTTTCAGTTTGGCATGCAATCTTCCAAATTGGGCACGGTGACTCTCATCCACCAATACAAATATATCAGGCGATGAGTTGATCACATCCTGTGCATTCAGGGCTACATCGAATTTATTGATGATAGCAGTAATGATGGTTGCCTTGTTCTGCTCGATCAGCCTTGCCAGGTGCGCTCCTGAACGGGCTTGCTCCGGCTCCTTCCCGCAGGCTCTGAAAGTATCATATATCTGGTCATCCAAATCCACTCTATCCGTCACCAGCACGATCCTGTAATTGGGAATATCGGGCGACAGCACCAGGCATTTTGCCAGCATGACCATGGTAAGTGATTTACCGCTGCCTTGCGTATGCCAGACCACTCCGCCTTTTCTCTTTTTATTGTCACCTGACAGGCGAATACGTTCCAAGATCGTTTGCACACAAAAATACTGCTGATACCTGGCGATCTTCTTTTCACCCCCATCATAGAGAATGAACTTGTATGTCAGCTCCAGCAGTCTTTCAGGACGGCACAGGGAATAAAGCATCCTGTCCTGTTCCGTAACCAGGTTCTCAGAGCATGACTCGATGACATTCCGGATATGGGCGTCATTGCCATAAGCAGCAATGATCCTGGTGGTTTCACTTTCCAGCAGCACTTTTTGTTTGACTGCCTGTGCTTCGGTATCCACTTCCTCACGCCAGATTGCCCAGAACTTCGCTGAAGTTCCACACGTTGCATACATCGCTTCATTCTTGGATAGTACCATCAGCATCTGGCTGTAATGAAACAACCTGGGTATCTCATCGTTCTTCTGGTTTCGTATCTGCTGACTTATCGCCTGATCCATGGGATCTTTGATGGATGGACTCTTGCATTCTATCACCACCAGGGGGATACCGTTTACAAACAGGACAATATCCGGTCTCCTGGTTTCATAACTACCTGTCCTTTCCACGGCAAATTCTTCCGTAACCTGGTAGATATTGTTCTTCGGCTGCTTCCAATCGATGTAATTCATCCAGAAGCTTTTCAGGTCTCCTTCCACGATCTGGGGCAGGCTTTTCCCAAGTGAAAGCAAATCGAATATCCTCTCGTTCGTTCGAATCAAACCCTCATAGGATATCTCCTTGAGCGTTTCCACTGCGGAAATGATATTGCTTTCTGAAAAAGGCTGTTCCTTTCCCCTGTATTCAATCCTGTTATGCTCCCGCAACCACGGAATCAACACATCTTCCAGTAATACGGCTGACTGCTTGCTCCCCCTCAATTTGTTGACTTCCACCGGACTGAGATATTCCCAACCCAATTTCTGCAAATACAACAATGCCGGAATCTTCGACAAACAGTCTTCATCAAACCTTAGATACGCCATGCTGCTCCTTCATTCCCGATCTGAGATCGGGAACAAATTCCTTTTACTTCTTATCCTTCGGTGGACATGGATCATTCCCATGACTGTCCGGGTTTTGTATCTTTCCGTCTTTGCCATGTATAACGAGTTCAGTACCCTGGTTTATGCTGATTTGCCTTCCGGCTTTCTCAGCTTCTGCCTTTGTATCAAAATGTCCACTGGCACGTTCCGCATTGTTACGTTTTACGTCCCAGCCACCATTCCGGTTAGGTACAACATGATGTTGATTGTTAGCCATCATATCCTCCTATTTGATTTTAACAATAACAGCTATAACGATTATGAGAACAAAGACTGCCATAAAAACAAATGGAATTATTTGCTCCAATTTCGTTACAGGTATATAAGTTCTATTATTTTCTCCTGCATCCAAAGCTTCCCATTCTGCCGTAAACAACTTAAGAGGTAAATAGTGTTCAATTTCATGAATCACTTTGAAATGACCCGATGATATTTGCTTATAGGAGTTCAATATGGCTTTCCACAGAAAGCAGTTTACAATCCCTACAAGAGAAAGCCCTGCAATTATCCAGGAAGAGATGCACTTTTCAATCATGATCCCAATCAGTGCAATAAAGCCTGTGTTCAAAGTAATGAACCAATTAACTAATTGTTGTCTTCTCTGGTGCATCCTATCTGTCATTTCAACAAACAACTTATACTGATCATAAAGATCTTTATGATAAAGTTCTTTATCATAATAATCTTTTTCAGCTTTACCCATTAGTTTCTTTAACATTGATTTACCCTTATGTTAGTTCTCTAATTGCTTGAACAATAGATTCTGTGTTCCAGTTGACTGTTTTATCAGCATATTTCGTTAATGAACTTGATAATTGATTACCCCATGGTTTAATTGCTAGTATTGGTTTTCCATTCGCTATAGCGATGTTGATTTCTTTTATTATTGAATTACTATAGGATGCATATACGCCAGCAATCAGTATCACAATATTAGACCATTTGATACTGTTTTCGATTTCTTCCCATACCTTTTTGTTGTTGCCTGAAACAGGATTATCTTCTGGTATAGAATAATTCCTAAAATCAAAGTAATTTCTCTCTTCTAGTAAACCGACAAGATCCTCATAGTGTTTGCTATAGTCCCAACTATGGCTAATAAAGATGTTTGGCATTTTTCCTCCGTTACTTAAAAAACAGAGACATTAGTCCCAGTTTTTGGTTTTGTAATTTGTTTTTTGTCTGAGATAGATTCTCAGTTTCCTTATCGTAGTAGTATAATATTTGTGCGATTTTCTTTTGTTCTTCAACATGAGGTATTAATAACATTACATTCTCGATATCCCCCTTTGCCAGACCAAATCTGGTTACCCCGTTAGCCTTTTTTGAAAAATAGTCTTTTACTGCTTTGCTTTTCAATGCGTTAAAAAGATACAAGGGATAAACATTGTCTGAATTTGATCTTATTATTGCTAAATGGTATCCACAAACTAAATTAGATACATCTTTCCCGATATAAGCAGGGATTCCAATATCGTCTGCTGTTTCAGAGTCTTTTGTAATGATGATATCTTTTTCATGTATTGAAAACTTCTTGATTTCGTCTTCAGAAGCAGTAGCTGTCATAAATAGTATTTTATCATCAATGTAGTTATTCTGGTACACATCAAGATAGTTACATAAAAGCACTTTCTTTTGATTAGGATATGTCTTTTTATCTACATTGCTCACAACAATCTGGGAAATATCCTTTAACTGTGTCCTCTCCCACCCCTCGGGTAGCTCACCAGCTTGAGAGACAGGCTTTCCGAAGCCCGGGAAACGGATTTGCCCTGTGAGCAATTTCTGCATAAGTGTTTTTTTAAAAGTCTGCTTTGCTTCGATAAGCTTCTCGAGCTTCTCTATGGCTTGATCCCATGTAAGAAGGATCAACGAAAGTTTTCTCTGATCCTGCACGTTCTTAGGAATATTGAGTTCCATATTTCTAATGGAAGGTAGAGTTAATCCAAATCTTGTTGCACCAGTTGCATACTTACGATATCTCTTATGTATGCTCATATTCCATAAATAATACATAAGAAATAATGGATCTATAATTTGTTGATTAGGTCTTAATAGAGCTAAATGATAACCACAAATAAGGAAAGGAACTTCTTCGATTATCAGAGACGGAACACCAATATCATCTGGTGATTCTGAGTCTTTCGTAATAACTACATCTCCTTGTTTAAGACAGTATTTTGTGATTTCACTTTCTGATGCGGATGATTGCATGAAATTCAAAGTTCTGTTTATAAAACGATTCCTATACACATCAATATAGTTACATAGTAGTACTATTTTCTGAGCAACATACTCTTTCTTATCTACATTACTTACTTTGATATCTGCTATCTGTGAAAGTTGCTTAGTAATCCTTCCATCAGTATTCATTATGATATCAACTTTATCCAATTGCGTGTTATTTATTGTCATCAGCTCTCCGGTCCTCTATTTCCTCTTCAGGCTTCTTTTCAGTTTTGTAGTATGCTGTGTCAGTTCATCGAGTTGTTTCACGTCATCATGGGTCTTATCTTCCAGTTGGATACGTTTTCCCCTGAATTTTTCATATTCTTTATGCGCCAATGCCTGTGCCACTTCATGTGACACTTTCCCTGAATTCTTCAGAATTTCCCTGCCGTTGAATCGCAGGAAGGCATCCAGTTTTTCCTTCCAGTCCCTCATATACATAGGCAATTGTCGTTCTGCCTGGTCTTCCGCATAGTCTAAATACATGGTGACGATTCGATTCAGTTCTTTCAATTCCTGTTCGTTCAGGTAATTCTTGGCAACCTCCACATCCGTTTTCCTGACTTTTTTCCCTTTCCATGATGTTAAGCCCATATTGGGTTTCTCAGCATTGGCTCTATCTGAAATCAATTCTGCCGCAGTTTTGCCATGCACGGCATAATGAAGCTTGTTCTGAACCGTGGCATAGAACTCCACCGTGATGGGAGCATTGGGATCATAATCCACAGCAAGGCTGTAAAGTTCTGTAATCTTCCTATAGAACATTTTCTCGGAAGAACGGATATCCCGAATACGTTCCAGCAGTTCATCGAAATAGTCCCTTCCGAAGGCTTTTGCTTCCTTGAGCCTGTAATCATCAAGGACAAATCCCTTCTGCAGCAACTCTTTCAGCTTTTCGGTAGCCCATCTGCGGAATTGCATACCCCGATGAGATTTTACCCGATAACCTACTGCGAGAATTGCTTCCAGGCTATAATAAGCTAACGGTCTATTTATCTTACGGTTACCTTCCTGTTGAACTGTCAAGAATTCCTTGACAGTTGCCCCATAATCCAATTCCCCATCGTTATAACTATTTAATAAATGGCGACTTACATTCTGTTTCGTTGTTTGATACAATTCAGCAATTGCCAACTGACTCAGCCACACGTTCTCATTTTCGAATTTCACATCGATCCGGGTTGAACCATCTTCGGTCTGGTAGAGCAGGAAATTGGAGCTTATCAAATCCGTTTTTTTCATGACTCATCTCCAAAGCCCAATTCCTGCAAGTATTCCTGCATTTCCTTCTTCAGGGTTTCCAATTCACCCTCAAGCGTTTTAATGCTCTCCTGTACCGCCTTGATATCGATTTCCTCTTCTGCTTCAAATGTATCCACATAACGAGGTATGTTTAGATTGTATTCATTGGATTTGATCTCGTCCAACGTGGAAAGGTGGGAGTATTTAGCCAATTCTGTGAAATCATCATACGTCTGCACGATCTTCCTGATGGCGTCCTGATTCAGGATATTTTGCTTCTTTCCCGGAGTATAATCCTTGCTGGCATCGATGAAGAGAACATGCTTGTCTCGCTTTTCCACCGCTTTATCCCACACTTTGCGGGCTTTGTTGAAAATGAGGATACAGGCTGAAATCCCTGCACCATAGAAGAGCTTCTCCGGTAAGCCGATCACAGCTTCCAACAGGTTATCATCCACCAGCTTGGTACGAATCATACCTTCTGCCCCGCCCCTGAACAGCACGCCATGCGGAACGATCACTGCAACCCGTCCTTCATCCTTGAGAGTTGTCTCGATCATGTGACTGATAAAGGCATAATCACCCTTGCTTTTCGGCGGAATTCCTCTCCAGAATCGATTGAAACGATCATGACCGGCATCCTCGTATCCCCATTTTTCCAACGAAAACGGGGGATTGGCTACCACGATATTGAATCTCATCAATTCATCATTCTCGATCAAACGCGGACTGTTGATCGTGTCCCCCCATTCAATCTGGGCACTATCCATACCATGCAGGAACATGTTCATCCTGCACAGGGACCAGGTGGAGCCATTGGATTCCTGACCATAGAGGGCATAATTGCTGTCCTTCACTTCTTTCGCAACCTTGATCAATAAAGAACCCGAGCCGCACGTAGGGTCGCAAATCCTATCTCCGGGCTTGGGATGTACCAATTTTGCCAGTAATTCAGATACTTCAGCAGGTGTGTAGAACTCACCCGCTTTCTTACCTGCACCTGCTGCAAATCGAGCAATGAGGTATTCATAGACATCACCGATCACGTCCCTGCTGTGCAATACAGAAGGACGTAAATCCAGTTTGGGATTATTGAAATCGTTCAGCAGGTTGCGAAGTCTTCGATTTCTATCCTTTGTCTGCCCGAGAGCGGCTTCACTGTTGAAGTCAACATTGCGAAACACATTTTCCAATTTCAGTTTATTGGCATCTTCAATCTTATTGAGCGCTTTGTTGATTATTTCGCCGATATTGGCATCCTCTTTCCTGCTGAACAGGTACGTAAAATCAGATTCGGGCGGAACCTTGAACCGCTCGCGTTCCAATGCCCTCTTGATTCGCTCTGCGTCGCCTGCATAGCGCTCACTGTATTCTTCATATTTATCCTTCCAGAGATCGCTGATGTACTTGATAAACAACATGGTCAGGATATAATCTTTATACTGACCTGCATCGATTGCTCCGCGGAACGTATCGCACGCTTGCCAGACAATCTCGTTGATTTCATCTTTGGTGGGAATGGGGGTCATGCTTTCTCCTCTTTGATTATGGCTCTATATGTTACCGTGTTGATTAAATCTGACTGTAATTCCAGCAGTTTCTTCGTTTTATTCTTCATCTGACTGTATAGTTCTGCCAATTTGACGATTTTTCGCTGCATCTCGATTTCCGGTATGAGTATGGGGGTATTCCGCAAGGCTTCGGCGGTAATAAACGAAAGAGTGGCGCCTGAGGAGCGGTTGATTGCAAAATACTCCTGCGCCATCCTCTGATTGAGCCACCATGCAAGATAACCCGGTTCCATGTCGGATACAGTGATCCGAATCGCATAGAATGACCCGGAAGCCACAGTATTGTGCAAAGACTGTTTCGGATAAACCGCCAGGTTGCTGGTGCCTTTTGCCATGAAAAGAACATCCTTCCTTTGCAGTAAGAACTTACTATCCTCTGTCTTCAAATCGATCCTTACCAGGTTCGAGACATCAATCTCATTCTCAGCAGAAATATCCTTCCCGAGAATGATGGTATAGTCGGACTCTGCCACAGGTTCCAATCTCGTTCTTGCCTGGTAGCCCATCTGAATGGCAGCAACTTCTTTCAGTAATGCCTTTCTCATTTCACCTCTTTCCTGATTCACGATGAAATACTTTCACGTAATTGAATCTACATCTAATTTAAAAAGAGGATTGGAATTGTCAAGCATTATTTTACGTGTAGTAGGTCTAATTATGCAGTCTGATATATCTGCTTTATGTCCTCAACCTTTCCTTTATTCGTTCATCTTCATAATAAGATTCATTCGCCGAATTTTGTCCACTTATTTCCCTTCGCACTGAGTGTTTGTCCATCTCTCTATTATCTGTTTGGATTTTAGCACCATAGAGACACCATTTAACAAAGCATAAGCGACAGGTAAAAGACTCTCAACCATCTCTTAAATCCTAAGAGATTCTTGAGGGAGGCTTGAGGGATGTTTAAGAGAGGTTTAAGAGACGTGGTATGGAAATAAATCAGTCATAGAGTATTACCATAGAATGATCATAATAATCCATATTCACCTCAATGGGGTTCGCTATCCTATATACGAAAGATGAAAAGCACATGATGTTTCTTATATCAGAATAAGAAAGATATTGACAGCAGAAATCATTAGCCGTAAGAAGAGTATAGATTGAAAGGGAGGCGTTTATGCTGGAAGATCAAGATTTTACAGAGTCAATTCAGGAACAACCTCAGCCCATTTTAAATCGTGTCAATTTTATGTCATCCGATGAAGTTTCCATCAGCGAATGGATCGTCGTAATGCTTCTGATGTGTATACCTTTGGCAAATATTATATTGCTGTTTGTATGGGCATTTGATAGCAATGTCAAACCAAGCAAAGCGAATTGGGCTAAAGCGTCCCTCATTTTCTTTGCGATATCATTCGTCCTTACAATAATATTCGTTATTGCATTCGGTTCCATGTTTTCATCCATGATGGGAGGAGCAAACCCGGGCAGTTTCTATTAATTAATACTTTTTAACATGGTCTTATTATTATCAAGAAAAAGAGACAGCATTGCTGTCTCTTTTTTTATGCTTGTTTGGAGTTCAAATTGCCTTCGTGATTGAAGATGATTTGACAGTTTTAGGCAATGCGGACTTCAAAACATGACTTCAGCTCATGGTAGAAAGCATAAAATTCAGCAGCCATGAAGTCCGCACATCCAAGGAATCTTCCTTTCTTTCTCAATCACGTAGGATGTTTGAACTCCATAGCAAAGGGGACGATAGACACATGGGTCTATCCCTAGATGCATCACAGCAAGAACGGAGTCTTGCTCCACATTAGAACTTCACGATCTTGCCTGTATGACTTTTCCCATTTGCTGTTGCTTTGATCAAGTATACACCGTTGCTGACCTTCATGTTATTGCTATCCCTTCCATCCCAAGTCAGGGTACTCTCTCGCATATGTTCCCATTTCTTCACCAGTTGACCGCGGATGTTGTAAATGGCAATATCTGCGGGGGAGTTTGCTTTATCAGGCATTTCCAGTTTTACTTCATTTCTGAATGGGTTGGGAGAAACATGCAGGGAAAATAAGGGATTGGGAGCAATTGGGTCATCGTTGGAAACGTAGTCTGCCCATGTGAGTACAAGGCTGTTTTGCGATGAATGGTAAGAGTTGCCGTCTATCCAAGACTGCGAATCATTATAATGAGTTAAATATCCCATTGAATCGAAGAGCATGTCGTATGATCTTATATTTTGGAATTGAATATTCAGGCTTTGTCCTTCCAAATTGTATAACGGGTGAATGATCGAATCGGAGAAATCAGTCATAAAAAAACTGTCTATTTGATATACAGGATTCAATACCATCATCCATTTTAACATAGGTTCATCTATATAGTATTCGAAAACCTTATCAAAATGAAGTCCAACCATATTGAGCGGCAGATCATTGGGATAAGTAATCAGAATCGAATTAATCGGTGGGCTTACAATTCCGTCTGTAGAATAAGTTATCTGGTCAAGAAAACCCTGGGTATCGTAGTGCATTCTATATGTATGCTGGTTCCCATCTAAACTGGTTTTAATGCTGTCCAAATTGTCTGATGGATTATAGTAATACCTGACTCTTTGGTTTGGCCAATTATAATTGTAGTCTACGATTCTATCCAGGCTATCTTTATAGATGTCAAGAGTCTGATCATAATCAGGTGGTTGCGGTACGTGGTAGTGGATGTGCTTATATCCGTTTTCGAAACTGATTTCACTTGTATAATCTATTGTGGTCGTATGAGATTCAGAGGAAGTCGAAGTGAAAAGAATATCCTCTATATTCACGTAATCTATCAGTTCCGGATTATCTGCCTGATAAAAATAATGAGTAGTGGTAGAGTGATTTGAATCATAAGTATAATCTGGAGGCCCGCTTTCAAATATTGAAAAATAATCATTTACCGCTTTGGTAATGACATGCCTGTATGTATCCGGGCGTGAATCAGCAAAACTGAGGATTGGGTATAAGAATAAAACAAGAACCATTAATAACGGTTTCAACACTAGTTGCTCTTTCATGATACCTCCTACCATATCTTCACAACCTTGCCAACACTGTTCTTTGCTCCCTGCCTGGCTTTGATGAGATATATCCCACTACTGACCTGATTATTGTTTTTGTCTTTTCCATCCCAAGTTAAGGAAGTCTCTCTGACATTATCCCATCTTCTCACCAATTGCCCGCGGATATTGTAAATGGCTATATCTGCGGGGGAGTTTGTCTTTTCGGAAAACTCTAGTTTTACGGTATTGTGGAAAGGGTTGGGATAAGCATTAATTGAAATAGCTGGAGTGGGTGCACTTTCATCATCGTTTGCTGTAATGGTTTCCCAAGTAAAATTCTCCCCGAAGCTTTGATGATAACTAATGCTCGAAGTTGAGCTAAAGGTGGAGCTATCTTCAGTAAGATACCCAGAATTAAATGAATAGGTATACTCAGTACCTGTATCACTGGTAAACGAAACCGTATTATCAGTATATTGTGGATGAATTGTATGATTGTCTTCCGAGTAACTTTCAATGTTATATGTTGGATCAAAAGTCACTCTGAATAACAATAAGGCAGGATTAAAACCATACAAAAATACATCATCAATATTCAAAGGATAAGTATATGGAATTATTCCCGAACATGAAATCTGAATTTCGTCATTATTTTGATAGTCATTTACATAAGAAACGGTGCCATTATTTGCATAATGGAGTTTATAAGCGTAGACTATTCCATTGTAAGAATAATATGTACTATCTAATTTGCCACTAGTGTTATAATAATTCCGAATTCTATAACTTGGATCTGTTGAATCATACTCCAGTATTCTGTTTTGCACATCCTTCCAAATATCCATATTGTTATTTTGCGATGTTTGATAAGATATATGCTTGAATCCATTTTCCCAAGTTAATGTACCAAAGTAAAAAACCGTACTTGAATCACTTGATGTCACATTTCCTGTATATTCATTCCAAGAGCTGCTGGTATGTTGATTGAATATAGAGCTTATCAACTCAGGATTATCGGGACAATATTGATAGGTTTGATTTGTCGTGGACGAAGACACCGAGGTATGGCTAGAAAAATCCATATTATTTGTATAATGCATGAGTCGCTTTGTTTCAATTTGACGAGTTTGCCCTGGGCAGGAAATAGGATACAGACCATACAAAAGAAAAATATAAAAGATTGCTTTTTTGATTAACCCCTGAGATTTCATTCTTCACCTCCCTATCATTTTAAAAAGACAATTTTCTTCGTATAAGAATACCTTATTAAATGGAATGATAGTAATCATAGCATCCCTCCTATGAATATGTTTTAAATCTCACCAATGAAAACAATTAAATTACATGCATATTTTATTCATAATTGAATATTATTTGTCAAGTTTTGTTGTTCGCAGCAGTGCAGCGAAGCTTTGTATAGGATGCGAGGAAGAGGATAGACACATGGGTCTATCCCTACATAAAAAAAGACGCCCGTATAGGGCGTCTTTACATATTATTTTTGGGTCTGCTGACGCGGACCCCTACTGATACCTGTTACCTGTTACCTGGTACCTAATTTATTCTTCAATCACTTCCACATTGGCACGTGGAATAACGATCGTTGACCCGTCTTCCAATTTGGCTTCGAGAACACGGACTTTCGTTTCGCTTTCAACCACCGTGAGCAATTCAGGGAGTCCTGTGACTCTGCCTATCTTGCCAAAACCGGGTTGACGAATGACACGGATGAGTGTTCCGATATCCAATGAAGGCATGGCAGCTTCCTTGACCACAAGTTCCTTTTCGTCGAAGGGCAGCGGGATGATAAGTTCGGGTCTCATCACACCGGCACGAATCTGGGTCTTACCATGGATGGAAGCAGCATGTCCATCGAATTTTTTCAGAAGCTCATAGGTCTTCTTTGCCATATTGATCGGTCCGAAACCTTCCGTTACGAGGATAGTGATACCCAGGTTTTCATGTCCGGTAATGGCAACACCGATATCATAACCGAGAAGTTTCTTGAGTTCCTGGTCATCGATACCACCGGTGATGATCGCCATCACTCCAACCTGTTTAGCTTTCATGATGACATCGTAGCTGCACATGTTACCGGAAACGATGATCTGCCCTTTATTGGCTTCACTGAGCATATCGGTCGAGATCTGTGAATCCGGTGATTTAGCCAGGACATGGATAGTGCCGAAGGTTTCTCCGCCAATACCAAAGATTCCCTGGACATAGGCTGACTTATTTTCGACTTCCACGCCTTCGCCTTCAATGACCTTGGTGATTATGCCATCGATAAAGGCTTTTACCTGGACGGGGATACGAGGTTCACGAAGCAAGACTTGACCTGTCAGTTTGGAAATACTCTCGACTTCACCATCAATCGGTGATTTCACGGAATTCTTCATGAATCCCAAGCCGAAAAGACCTTTGTTCTCAGCCAGAATCTGGTTCTTCGTGATCTGTTGTCCAGGCTCGACTTTGATGAAATCAGAAAGCATGGCGGGAGTAACGCCAAGTTTGTTTGCCAGATTAAGCGGAAGAACTTTACCAGGAAGGGAAGTCTCGGCTACGAGGTCTTCAGCCTTCACCTTATCCCCTTTTTTCACAAGGACAGTGCCTTTCAGGGGAAGAATGCGTTCTTTACGGAGAACTATATTTTCAGTTACGGATAAACCGGGTGAATATGCTTGTGCCATGATTGCCTCCTATGAAATGATCTGGTCGGGATAAGCCTTCAGCTCACGCATCCACTTCTTGAGAAGAGGAACGCGCACTGATGCTTCTGTTGGCAACACAAAAGGATTACGTCCGCGAGTATCGAGAACGATTCCAACCACACCACCATGAAGTACTGTTTCCAACGGCTTGTCCTTGCCTGCGCCAACGTCAAGACCACTTCCGGGCTTGAGCACAGCTTTGGCGGTCTGATTCAAACCGCATGGCAGGAGGCGAAGTTCACCAAATTTGATGTCTTCATTAAAAACGGTACCATCAGGAAGCTCGATCTTGGCTGAGAGGGCAACCTTATCAGGTTTGATCTTCCCAACCGGAGCAACACATGTCCCGAGATAAATAAGGCAGTCTTTATGGAATACTTCCGTAGCTGCCTTGATACTGATTTCCGCCAACACACCCAGATGAGGCATCATGAAGATGGAGTCCACTGCAAGTCTTGTCACACCTTCTGGAAGGAAGGCATCGATCATCATCATCACGCTCTGATGTCTGCGCGGTGCATGAGAAAGCACACCACCGCTGCCAACCAGCAGGGAGAGTGACATCAAATCGACGATGGTGTCACCGGATGTAGATTGGCTGAACGCTTCGGAAATTTCACGTGTCTTCTGCGTTCCCTTGAGGGAAACAGCAAAGGATTTATGCTGGATGAAAGCAAGACGAAGAGCTTCCTTCGCAATTGCCTGTTCCAAAACCAATTCTTCTAGAAGGTTGGGAATGGTTGTGGGACGAATCATCTTGTTTTTGATCATGTTGCGTAATTCTGCCTGGTCAATATCAAATGGTACCCAGCGCAGAATATTCGGAAGTCCTGTTGAAGCCAGAACGTTTGAAATACTGTAACTCATTCCAAGGTTGGCACTCACCGTGCGATTGAAGATGAATTCCTTGGTGAATACGGAGAATACGTCAGTGGTTGCACCACCGATATCCACTCCGAGCACTTCAATCTGCTCTTCCTTGGCAATGGTCTGCATAATGTTTCCAACCGCACCTGGAGTGGGCATGATGGGAACATTCACACCATCCGGACCGATAGTCCATTCCATGAGTTTATTGTAACCGGGAGCCTGTGCCATCACGTGTTCCATGAACAGGTCATGAATCTTGTCACGGGCAGGTCCGAGGTTTTCCACTTCCAGCGTGGGTCTGATGTTATCTGTGATGATCAGGTCAACACTATTACCAAGAATGGATTTGATCTCTTCTCTTGCATTCGTGTTCCCTGCATAGATCACTGGAAGTTTGTAACTGGAACCAAGACGGGGACGAGGATCGGCAGCACGAACCAATTCTGCCATTTCAAGGACATGCTTGGTCGTACCTCCGTCCACTCCACCAGCCATGAGGATCATGTCAGGACGAAGTTGACGGATTCTTTCGATCTTTTCGTGATCGAGTCTCTGGTCATTGCTGGCAATCAGATCCATCACAATGGCACCTGCACCAAGAGCTGCACGTTCGGCGCTTTCTCCTGTCATCTTGGCTACCACACCGGTAACCATCATCTGCAAACCACCACCGGCAGAGCTGGTCGATACGTATGCGTCGGCACCAATATCACCATTACGCGGGATGATCAAGTGATCTGTATCGATGAACTTGATATTCGGATTATTATACTTCAGGCGAGCAATTTCCTCTAATTCCTGAACAGCGTTAAGCACACCGCTTGTCACATCATTCAGGGGTGCTTCCACTGTGGTGGGAGCCTCACCTCGTACAGTCTGGCGATATTCACCATCAATGTACTCAATGAGAATCGCCTTGGTTGTTGTACTGCCACAGTCTGTGGCAATGATTCTCGTTAGACGGTCATGGTCATATTGCATACCGTTCCTCCGTTATTTATATATGATTCTTTTAAACCATTGTCTGAGCTGGTTGCGTTTTCGATTCCTGAGGATCGCAGCCTGCCTTCTTTCTTCACTGTGCATTTCCTCATCGATTTCATCGATACGTTTCACCAGCATACTCACATATTCATCGTTGTCCAGCATGGCTGCAAATTCCTGGTAGCCTTTGCTGTCGAATAATATTTCAGCAATCGGCAGCATGAAATACATCAATTGGCTGCTGATTGAATGCAAGGGTCGTAATGATTCAATAGCCATGATGGCAGCGGGAGCCATGTGCCTTTCCGCAATAAACTTGGAAATCTTCTCTATCAATTCCCCTGCCCGCTGGGGTGTGATCTCAACAAACAGGTCTTTCATGCTCTTCCTATGGTCAGTATATAAATTTTACCAGGATTGGTCTTTTTCAGTTCTTTACAGGCTGCCTGAACGGTCGCACCTGTAGTGAACACATCATCAAGCAACAGAATATTTTCCTGTTTTAAGTCAACTGATTTCTTCACTTTGAATGCATCCTGCACATTCGCAAGTCTTTTTGCCTTAATCAGATTGGCTTGTGGAACCGTAGCTCGCTGCCGATATATTATTTTTGCCCGGAATGAATATTGGTTCACTTTGGCAAGATATGATGCAATCAAGCCTGACTGATTATATCCTCTTTCCCGAAATCGAACTGCATGAAGAGGGATTGCTGTGATCAGATGAACATCCTGGAACAAATTCTTCTCTTCTATGTATTGTTTAGCCTTCCTGCCAAGATAATATGCAATACCAGGCATGTCTCCGAATTTCATGTAATGGATAAGTGTGCGTATTGGTCCTTCATACTTGTAAAGGGAAGCTGCCTTGTCGAAGGGTAATTTGGTCTCTTGCTGATTACAGAATGAACAGTCATCGTCTACCAAGGGAAATCCGCATACCTCACATAGGGGTTCAGGAACTGGTAATAGCGCTTTCTCGCATTCCTCACAAAGATAGTCCTTCTGTCTACCGATCCTGGCATTACAATGAAGACATGCAGGTGGGAAGATGAGATCAGCTATGGCTTGCAAAGAATTGAGCAATGGAATGAAAAATCGCTTTCCCATCATGGCTGACCACAATATCCTCGGCAGCACGCTCGGGGTGAGGCATCATACCCAGGATATTCCCTTTTTCGCTGCAGATTCCAGCAATATTGGCTAAGGAACCATTCGGATTGGCTTTTTCAGTGATATTACCCTCTTTGTCACAGTACTTGAAAATGATCCTTTCTTCATCTTCCAATCTCTTCAAGCCATCCGAATCAATATAGTAATTCCCTTCTTTATGAGCAATCGGGATGTCCATGACTTTCCCTTGAGGTATTGAACATGTAAATGCTGTATCTGAATTCATTGTTTTTATATACTGATGCTGACATATGAACTGCAGTGACCGATTCATTAAAAGGGCACCCGGCAGCAGACCGCTTTCCGTGAGAATTTGGAAGCCATTGCAAATGCCGATGACCAATCCGCCCTTATGAGCAAATTTGATCACTTCACCAACGATCGGAGAGAACTTGGCAAGTGCACCGCAACGAAGATAATCACCATAGGAAAAGCCACCTGGAAGGATGACAAGGTCAGGATTCTGGAGATCGGTATCCTTATGCCACACCATGGTTGGAGTCCAACCCTGGAGTTCACTGGCATAAAAAGCATCATGGTCACAATTGGAACCTGGGAACTGAATTACACTAACACGCATATTATTCATTTTCCCGCACGATTTCATAAGAATAGACTTC
Organism: Candidatus Cloacimonadota bacterium; assembly: GCA_035402645.1. Classification (GTDB taxonomy): domain Bacteria; phylum Cloacimonadota; class Cloacimonadia; order Cloacimonadales; family DAONDQ01; genus DAONDQ01. Next base: position 83,552 of record DAONDQ010000001.1, read on the forward strand.
AGTATTCGGATTTGCCAGAACTTTGTCGCAAATCGTTTCTATTTGCGTTTTAAGGGTATTGTCGTCTGCATCATCCAAATACATTTCCATGTACTTGCTGATTCTCGTTTCCCGTACATTCTGATAACCAAGATTATGAAGCACTCCCGTAACTGCAGCCCCCTGTGGGTCCAGCACACTTGGTTTCAATGTTACATAGATCTTTACTTTTACCATCTCATGTCCCTATGTTTATTGTTATTTCAATTCAGCAAGGATTGTCTCACCAGCAATGACAACGTCACCCTTTTTAATTTCCACAGGATTCTTCAAAATAGCTTCATTAAAGGATACGGAAACATGAAACCCGCCTCTCACAAGACCCAATAAACTAGCCGGAACTGTTCCATGTTCATGAAAAACCAGAGGCATCTTTTCTCCGAAGTTTAATTGAATGGAGTGCTCACCGTAGGGCATACCGTCTTCCAAATCGGTGATACTTACAGGAACCGTTACTGGACAGCGTATCTCGATTGGATCAAAGAAAGATTTGTCGATCCTGATTCGCACCATCCCATTCACCATTTCCACTGAATGCACCAAGCCGTGTACTGGTGCCAGAAGAATATTCTCTTCCGTTGGTATCTTGGGATTCCCCAAACGGTAAATATAAAGCACAACCAGATAGGCTGCAAATGAAATACCCATCACAATGGATGTAATGATCACGGGGATTTCAATTCCGTTCAACTTCAGAAGAAAACCAGCCAAGATGATGATAATCGGCACCAGGGCAGCTTTATACTTCTGAAATTGCAATTGCCGGATGCAATTCAACGGTGTGATGTTATCTGTCATTCCAAAACTCCTGTTCTTTTCAAAATAAAATCTACATTCTTCTTATATCTCTCATCAGAGAAAATATCCCTGATTTCCTGTTCATTCAAATATCCAAGAACTTCCACATCATTCAGCAGAAGATCGAGGAACGGTTTTTTTGATTCAAAGCATTTCATTGCGTTGCGCTGTACCATTGCATAAGCATCTTCCCTGCTTACTCCCTTCTGTGCCAATGCAAGAAGGATTCCCTGCGAATAGATCAGACCGTTGGTGATTTCCAGGTTTTTCTTCATATTCGCGGGATAAACCATCAGCCTGTCTATCAGGTCCGTCATCTTGGATAGCATGTAATGAAGCAATATCGTGGAATCAGGGAGAATGATACGTTCAACGGACGAATGACTGATGTCCCTTTCATGCCACAGGGCATTGTTTTCGAAAGCAGCCATGGCGTTGCTGCGAAGAATCCTTGCCAGTCCGCAGAGTTGTTCCGAAACGATCGGATTCCGTTTATGAGGCATTGCCGAAGAACCCTTCTGTCCCTTGCTGAAATTCTCTTCTGCTTCCCCGACTTCCGTCCTTTGCAGGTGACGTATCTCCAAAGCTATTTTCTCGATTGTCGAACCGATGATCGCTATTGTGGAAAGATATTCAGCATGCCTGTCTCTTTGTATGACTTGCGTGGATACATGAACAGGTTTTAGATCGAGGTGTTTGCAGGCTATCTCTTCCACTTTGGGAGAAATATGGGCATAGTTCCCCACAGCCCCGGACAGTTGACCTACACTGATGATCTCGATGGCTTGCTTCATTCTCAGGATATTTCTCTGCATCTCATCATACCACAGGGCAAACTTCAAGCCGAATGTCGTTGGCTCTGCATGAATCCCATGTGAACGCCCGATAATCATAATGTATTTATATTCTTTCGCCTTATGACGAAGAATCTCGGCAAAGCGGTACATTTCAGCCATGATCAGTTCGCCTGCCTGTTTCAATTGTAAGGCAGTTGCTGTATCCAGGATATCAGAAGAAGTCATCCCATAATGAATCCATCTCGATGCAGGTCCCACATATTCAGCTACATTCGTGAGAAAGGCTATGACATCGTGCTTGGTCACTTCTTCAATTTCAAGCACTCTGTCAGCATCGAAATCAGCTTTTTCGAGAATCACCTTCAAGTCACCATCCGGTATGATACCCAACTGATTCATCGCCTTGCAGGCTGCGAGTTCAACGTCAAGCCAAGTCTGGTATCGATTGGTGATTTCCCAGATTTTTCCCATTTCGGGGCGGGTGTAACGTTCAATCATGTTTCCTCACTCACTCATTTTGCTGAGTCGTATCGGATGAACCGCAGCAGGAGGTATTTACGAATTGTTCTACCTGCAAGCGGATTCGCGCCATTTTCTTCATATCCACGATGATCAGTTCAGGCTGGTCTTTCTTATATTGGATCTGCATGTTCTGATTTTTATCGTGAGAAACAACCTGTATCAACTGCATCTTCCCGTTGAACTTGAAATCGTAATCGTGGATGGTTGTCATATGGGTGGTGATAATCTCCGTCTTTCTCTCCTGAAGTAACGCATCAAAATCCAAATACGGTGACAGGTTCATCCTGCCCATACCTGAACGTATGAACATCGCCTGTATCAAATCATGGTACTTTGAATCGATGGTCAGCACACTATCAACCTTGATGGTCGCCAACGGCGTAGGTTCATTTCCCATAAGCCCGCTGTTCAGTAAATCAAGTTGAATGGAATGTGTATTCTTCTGAAACACGAAATACTTTCGAACAGCCAGGGAAGAAACATTCAGCTCTGCCAAACCTTCCATATGAAAGTTCTGCCATTTCGAGATTTCCCTGCTTAAAAGCATCTCTGGAGTTTCCTTCACTTTGTTCGCCGTGCAGGAAGAGAGCAATAGAACAACACCCAGAATGAATAATATTGATAATCTACTGATCCCCTTACGCATTGCTCTTCGCCTTGTTGGAATAGAGAACGATCATTCCGATCGTTCCGGCAATGATCATAAGAATGCTGAGAAATTGACCTTGGGTGATTGGTAGAAAACCGTACAGCAGTCCATTTTTGTAAATCGAGATCTGATCAGGCTCACGGAAGAATTCAATGATGATCCTGAAAATTCCATAGAGAATGAAGAATATCCAAAATACGGAACCATCTTTTAATTTCTTGTGATTGAGCCATTGGGTCACTGTAAAGAGGACAATTCCCTCCATGAAGAGTTCGTATAATTGCGAAGGATGGCGAGGTTGATTATCTGAATTGGGGAAGATCATTGCCCAGGGCACATTCGTCGGTCTCCCAAATAACTCACCGTTTATGAAGTTCCCGAATCTCCCCAAACCCAAACCGATTGCAACAAAGGGCATGGAAGGATCAGCAAGTTTCAGAAACTTGATCTTATATTGTCTGCAATAAAGCAGTACTGCGATCACGACCCCCAACGCCCCTCCATGGAAGGACATTCCTCCTTCCCAAACAGAGAAGACATGAAGCGGATGTGAAATATAGTAGGGTAAACCGTAAAAAAGAATATAACCTAATCTGCCACCGAAGATGACTCCCAGCATGATCACAAAAATATAATTCTCATACTGCTCCCGGTTCAGGACAATGTTCTTCAGTTTCAGATTATATCGATAGAAGATGAATGCAATTGTAAAGGCGATGACATAGAGGAATCCATACCAGGTGACAGCAAGCCTGAGACCGAAAATATGAATCGGCAATATTTCAGGATTTATCTCTGGATAGGGAATCATGGATGATCTCCACGTTAATATTATAATTCTATATTCAACTTATTGGATTCTTCCAATCATGTCATGAGAAATGCTTCTCGAACATCAATCAAGGCTTGAATTTCTTCAAATGCTCGATGATTTTGTCGACAGCGGCGTCAGCATCACCTTCGAATTTCTCTCCCTGCTTTTCCAATTTCGGCGAGAAGATACTGACCACCTGCGTTGGTGAACCATTTAAACCGACATCATGTTCGTCAAGTCCCAGGTCTGCACAATTCCAGATTTTCAATTCCACACTCTTTGCCTTCATCTTGCCTCGAAGAGACGGGAGCCTGGGCGTATTGATTTCCTTCACCACTGTGACGACAGCTGGAAGTGAAACCTGTAAACGATCATAACCGTCTTCCATCAAGCGCTGAACTATCATGGAACCAGGTTCGTAACTCTCAATCTTTCTGATAAAACAGGTCTGAGGTAAATTCAAATGCGCTGCAATACCGGGTCCCACTTGCGCAGTATCACCATCGATTGCCTGCTGGCCTGCGAAAATGATATCATAATCGCCAATCTTTTTGATTGCAGAAGCAAGCGTATAGCTTGTAGCCCATGTATCAGCACCGGCAAATTTCCTGTCGGATAAGAGGATGATCTCGTCAACCCCCAAGGATAATGCCTCACGAAGTGCTTCTTCGACCTGCTGAGGTCCCATGCTGACCGCAGTGACCTTGCCGCCATATTGTTCCTTCAGGCGAATCGCTTCTTCGATGGCATAGAGGTCAAAAGGATTCAGAATACTTTCCACACCTTCACGAATCAGCGTATTGGTAACCGGATCGATCCTGATTTCAGTTGTATTGGGAACTTGTTTGATACAAACGATGATATTCATAATTCACCTATGAGCGATAATAATTCCGAATAGTCTGCACAACATATTCTTTCTGTTCTTCGGTTAAGTCGGAATAGATGGGTATGGACAATACCTTTCCGGTTGTTTCTTCAGATACAGGCAAATCACCCTTCTTATATCCCAAATCTGCAAAGCATTCCTGCAAATGCAAGGATAATGGATAATAAATGGCATTTCCAATCTCATGTTCATGCAGATGCTTCATCAATCCGTCGCGATCTTCGGCTGCGATTGTAAACTGGTTATAGATCGTATATGCCTTGGGATGGATATAGGGAAGTTTTATCTCAGGCACATCTGCCAAATGCTGATAGTAATACGCAGCATTTTTGCGTCTTCCCTCTGACCAACCATGGAGATAATCGAGTTTTACAGAAAGAATGGCAGCCTGGAGGGAATCCAGCCTGCTATTGAGTCCCACCCACTTATGGAAATACTTAGGGTTTTCACCATGAACACGTAACTGCATGAGTTTGGCTGCAAGATCATCGCTATTGGTAATACACATGCCGCCGTCGCCCATTGCACCGAGATTCTTGCTCGGGAAGAAGGAAAGAGTTCCGATATCACCAATCGTGGCAGACATCTGACCATCGAATTTACTGCCAATGCCCTGGGCATTGTCTTCAATCACTGCAAGACCATGCTTGCGGGCAATTTCCATGATCTTGTCCATTTCAGCCGGTTGTCCGAACAGATGCACCGGCATGATCGCCTTGGTATTCGGTGTAATGGCTTCTTCAATCAAGCCTGGATCGATATTATATGTATCCGCATCGATATCAACGAATACCGGTTTGGCACCGCAGCGATGAATCGAGCCTGCTGTCGCAAAAAATGTAAAAGGTGTCGTGATCACTTCATCACCATGACCAATCCCAAGTGCCTTGAGCGCAAGAATCAGGGCATCAGTACCCGAAGCGCAGCCAATCGCATGTTTTGCTCCATGAAACTTGGCTATTTTCTCTTCAAATGCCTTGACCTGCGGTCCCAATATATACTGATGAGTCTCCAGAACCTTGTTGATCTCCTGCTTGATTTGATCCAATATCGGTTCATATTGTGCGTGTAAATCTAATAACGGAACTTTCATTCTATCTCCTCTTTCCCCTTATGGAAATGATTCTTATTGTGTCAGGCTCTTGATCGCAAATAAAGTCGTCACGATTTGCGAAGTGACCAGAAGTGTCTCTTTGAAAATATCCCAATTGGTTCGATCAGCTTTTGAAGGAACAAATATGGTATCTCCTGCATACAGCGTTGTATTTTTATCAGGTTTTACCCAATTCCCCGAATTCGCCCTGATAATGCGAACCTTCTTCAAGTTCGCATGCCAGCCATATCCGCCCGCTTGGGTTATATAATTCTCCCAATTCCCGGATTTATTCAAGTCATAAACTCCCGGATTCTCAACCTGTCCGATAATGGTGATCGTGAGATTGATCTCGGGTATGTTCAGAATATCATCATTATGAAGATAAATATCCTTCTTTTTATCCTGTGATTTCCATAAATCTTCGATGTTAACCGCTATCAGTCCAAACGGCTGACGCGTCTTCATCCTCAAGTAGTCCTGATCAGACGGGTTTGTCGTCTCAAAGTTCTGCATTTCAAGAAAGCTGTAGGACGGGTCATAGGCTTTGGCTCTTGCATTGTTGAAAGCTTGTGCATTACGAAGATCAGCCTTATCTGTCGGACCTCCGCATTGATGCATTAAGTCCAATAGTGAGATTGAATCTTGAATTGCATAAGTACCAGGATATTTAACTTCCCCGATAACCTGCACATTATTATCTGCATGATAATCTGTACGACTGGCGAAAACGATCCTATCCCCATCCTCGAGGGATAAGTTGCTTTCCGTGCCACCATTTTGAAGTTCTGCTGGAGAAATATGGATGGTGGTGATGCTCTTCCCGTCTGCCTGATATCGACAGATCAAACCTTGATTCATATCGACTTCCGATTTTAAGCCTTGTGCCAAGGAAATGACATCTCCCAGGGTTTCATTGGGGAGTATCTCGTATTTGCCCGGTTGAAAAACTGCTCCCTCAAGAGTGACCTGCTTATGGATAGGCTGAAGAATGATGACATCTCCATCCTGTAAATACGGATTCTGATTCAGATCCCCTTTTCGGATAAATTGCATCAAATCGAGTGTCGCATCCTTTCCGTGACGGCGAAGGATAACGGTTCTTAATGAAGAATCCTGCTCAAATGACAGTATTGTGATATTATTTTCCGCCGTTTCGGTCTGTGCTCTCTGCGACTTTGTTCTATCACCCATTGTTGGAAGCATCATGGTCTTCGCTTTCATTTCAGATTTGGACACCGTCATCTGACTTGCTCTATAGATCGCATCAGAAACCCGATTCATATTTGTAAGATAATAAGAACCTGGCGTCTTGACCATACCCGTAACAGAAACGTTCACAGGTATGGCAGTGGTGGGAACATCATTCAAACCGGGAATTGAAATCTGACTCCACAGAACTGCTGCGAATTGAAGCATCAATCCCATGAGAAGCAGTATGGAAGAACTCTTTCTTATGTTAATCATGTAAACCTTCCTATTTCAGAAGTCCATCATTTCTCATAGTGTTCAATGATGCGTTTGATAATGGTATCCAGATTATACTTAGGCTTATAACCAATGAATTTCTCAATTTTGGTTAAATCGGGCATTCTGCGCATCATGTCTTCAAAACCCTCTTCAAAAGCATCTTCATATGACATGAATTCTATCTTTGACTTGCTGCTGGTCATTTTCTTGATCTTCTCTGCCAAATCAGCAATTGAAATTTCTTCGTTATTACCTACATTGAAGATCTCGCCTTCACATTTCGGATCCTTCATCAATTTCAGAAATGCATCAACCACATCCGCAACATCAGCAAAACAACGGGATTGCTTTCCATCACCATAAATCACGATGGGCTGCCCGAGCAAGGCACTTTTCACAAATTTCGGTACCACCATGCCATACTGACCTGTCTGGCGTGGTCCAACCGTGTTGAAGCAGCGTACAATCACAAGGGGAAGTTTCTTTTCACGATAAAACGCAAGCGCCAAAAATTCATCGATTGCCTTGGAGCAACTGTATCCCCAGCGACTGATATAGGTTGTGCCGAGAAGGCGGTCATCATCTTCTGAAAAAGGAACCTTTTCGCTTTTGCCATAGATTTCGGAAGTGGATGTGATTAGAACCTTGCATTTGTATTTATTGGCAAGATCAAGGACATTTTCCGTTCCGATGATATTGGTTCTCAAGGAAAGAAGGGGATTTTCAATGATATACTTGACCCCTACCGCTGCTGCAAGATGATAAATCTGCTGAACCTTTGAAACAAGATTCTCCAGCAGACCCTTATCCAAAATACTGCCAATGATACAGGTAAAGTTCTTGTTGGATTTCAGGTGTTCAATGTTTTCCAGCCTGCCTGTGGATAAGTCATCAATGATCGTGACAACATGACCATCAGCAAGAAGTCTTTCTGCGAGATGTGAACCGATAAAACCGGCTCCGCCCGTAATGAGTATCTTCATTTTTCCGCCTTCATACGTAGAACTTCAATCTTAACCATATAAAAATCGAAGCGCTATTTATGCTATTATATCATAACTTACACGTTAACAAGACTATATTTCTTTTCTGGAATAGGCTTTTTTGTCAATTGAATTATGTACTTCTCCCATGACTCTGCTTAAGACACCTCGATTTTCTCACGTAAGAAGTCCTGAGGAATACCTATCCAATAGCCTAGGAATACCAATCTCTTTCCAAGCCCGAGAGATTGGAAAGAGATTGGTATGGGATTGGAATCCCATTGGACAGAGTTTGGAATCTGTAAGGATGTTCCTCAGCTACTATGAAAGCCTCATGGAGATAAAAGCATTTTACATGGAGATGAATTTGTGATCCGAGATATTGTATTCAAGGTATTTTTCGGATTCAAAAAGGCATGAAACCAAGCAATTCCCAACATGGGAGCGCTTTATAAACGCCTTTTCAGATCCTGGAAGATGTTGGCAAAAGTGGAGACAACGGCAATACTGATCGAGATGGTACCGGCAATCAGCAATGCCTGCATCATGAGCCGCATTGCCTTCATGAAATTGCCCTGAACATACTGGGACATGGCATAATAAATGACACTACCGGGAACAAGAGGGATGATTCCGCAAACAACAAAGACCGTGATTGGTACCCTGAAAATCCTGCCCAGGATCTCTGAATACAGTGAAACAAGCAATGCCCCGATGAAGATGGATAACAACAGGGCATGCGTCTGCTGCAATACGAGCAGGTAACTTCCCCAGCCGATGGCTCCGCCAAGACTGGTAAACAGCAGTTTCCAGCCCCGGATGTTACTGCCAACGGCAAAACCCATCGTACCGATGGTGGCAAATAGTATCTTGGAAAGGAGATCTGTGTCCATCGTGATCCTTCTCTAAATTCTATCTTCGGTATTTTGCATTACTTTGTGCCTGCTCTTAATAGAAGAGATACCATAGTTTCAGCATCGAACCGGTACCAGCAGCGATGGCAATGGCAATGAAGAAAGCTTCCACCAGGCGGGCTGTACCGGAAACAAGGTCTCCAGCCATCGTATCCCTGATTGCATTGACAATAGCCAGTCCCGGAACCAGGAGCATGATTGTGCCAATAACGATCTTATCAGTCTGCAAACCATTGATATAAGTCCCTGCGAATCGGGCAATAAAGACTGCCAACCCTCCGCAAAGTGCATTGATCAGGAAAATATTGAAATGTGCCTTATATAAAAGACGATTGAACAGGACGATCAGAATACCGATGAAAAAGGCGATGCCAAAGTCATGCCAGCTTCCGCCGAAGAGAAGGGCATAGAAACTTGCAGAGATCCCACCAAAGAGAACCTGCACCGGTAGCGGATATACCGTTTTAAGCGCCAAAACGTGCATTTCCTGCGAATATTGATCTGGGGATAGGTTTCGACTCTTGATATCATCACAAAGCTTGCTGATGCTCGCTATTTTGTTTAAATCGGTTGATCTGGAATTAATGCGTTTGATACTGGTTGCAACATGATCTTGGTCATCCCATACGGAAAGGAAGATACCTGTGGGTGTGACATAGCTTTCAACATTGTCATAACCGAATTGCTTGCAAACCTTGTGGATGATGTTTTCCACACGATGTGTCTCACCACCGCTCTGGAGAACGATTTGTGCTGTTTCTGTGGCTAATTCAGCCATTTTATGCAAACCTATCTTCTTTTCCATATGGCGAACGTAATTACCTATCTTCGAATGTCAAGAGATATGAAGTAACAGAAAAGAAAAACGCCGATGCAAACATCGGCGTTTCTCATGGTTGAATAGTTATTTATTGAACTGCGATGATCTTGTAGAAACGGTATCCGTAAGTACCAGCATCACCAGCAAGAACTTTAGAATTGGTTGTAGAAGTAGTAAGATCCGTGAATGTTCCATTCGGAGTATCAGATACTTGGATCTTGTAACTTGTTGCACCACTGACAGCATCCCAATCCAGATGAATATCATCACCATCAACTGTAACGATTACATTGATTGGTGCAGGTACACCATCTACGAAATCTGCAAGACTTCTGGGAATAAACTGCAAGGTGGTAACTGCAGGTGAGCCTGCTGTATATTGCAAGATCACACCTGTGATATTTTTCACTGTTGTTGGCACTGCTGTACCGATATAATCCAAGTCCAGATAAGCAGTACGTAAAACACCTGTTCCGCTTGGATCAGTAATCGTGTAGTTCGTTGCAGGTGTAGTTGGGAATGGTGTAGGCGTCGCTGGATTGAAGAGAATATTGTTGATCGTAACCAGTTTTGCCTGATCAGTCGTTGCCAGACCAGCAAGAGTCTTCACTTCAGGAACAACAACATGCCCGCTGGAGGTAGCAGCACCAGCATCCTGGACAGGAATAAATTCAAGCATACCGGCGTAAAGGGTGAGTGTTCCCGTGATGCCTGTGATTCCATCCCCAAGATTGTAGGCGGTTGTCATTTTATATGGGGTGGGATCATAGATTTGGATTGCACCGGTTGCATCTTGGATATACTTATTCTTGGATGCTGTTACTGTTGACTGAAGAGTCAGAACAGCTTCTCCGTTTAATCTGTAAATCGTTGAACCAACTGTCTCGGCACGTAAAGCCGCAATATTTGAAACTGCGATTGGAATCGTATAGGTACCTGTTGCCAAACCACTGATGTCATAACCTGTTTTAACAGCTACGGCTTTGATTGTAGTGGTTGTGGTGACAGAGATTGGAGTGCTGTAAATTAACCCGTAAGTAGCATTCGGAGTACTGCCGTCAAGAGTATAGTGTATTTCTGCTCCAGCGGTAGCACAAGATAATGTCACATTCTGGGAGGGATAGTAAATCCCCGGAAGTGGGCTAAATGTTGGGGTTGCACAAATGAGAACCTGTTTTCCTGTGATCGTGATGTCATCGATACCAAATGCCTGAGCAAAACTTGTGGTGGTACCTGTTGCAACAGAATAGTTCCAAGCAAGATAGAGATTTCCGCTCGCGGGAACTGTCACTGCAAGTCTCTTACTCGTAACATTCTGGACATCGCCTGGTGCAGAAGCATAACCATCAGTAGTAGCATCTGCAGGCCAGTAATTCAGGAAATCAGAACCTGCGGCAGTATAGGTAACGTCATCTAATGAATAGTATAACTGAACCTGGTAACCAGCAGCATTCGTACCAGTTCTGTACTTCTCTACAGCATAGGAAAGATCAACTGCTGTTAAGGCAGAGGTAGCTGTGTTGGTCAACTTCACATACAGGTTACCACTCTTGGTGGCACTGCTGGAAGAAAGGAAACCAACACAACGATCTGTTGCAGTTGCTGCATCGCCGGCACCAAAGTTGTAGATACCGTTACTTGCGGTACTGCTCATGCTGTTTCCACCCTGGCGTTCTGTGGCAGATACTGCAGCACCATAAGTGCCAACTAAACGTGCTGTAGTGTTCTTATCAGCTTTCCAGTTGGTTGGAAGGGTTGCTGTTGCAGAAGTTCCAATATAACTGAAAGCTTCTGTAATTCCTGTATCAATCCCGATATTCGTTGGTTGGCTTGTACCGGTTCCATACAGAGCGACATTTGTCGTGATTCCATTGGCTACATTGGTTAAAGTTCCATCATATGCTCCGTACCCTGGAGCTGTAAATTGAACATAGACATTAGCATTATAGGATGAAGCAAGACTTAATGTCGATGTCCATGGACCACTGGCTGAAGTGGACACTAGGTAATTTGTAGGTGCGGTTACTGCAATGCTTTCTGTTAAGTTTGTACCATGCAGTAAATAGGATTGTACCGCAGAAGAACCTGCAGCAACTGAGTAAGTTAAACTATTAGGTGTTGCTGTGATAGATGCTACTGTCGTTCCGGTTCCACTCACGGCTATATTCACCTGATCTGCATTACCGGCAACATGTGTGATATTACCCGTTTCTGTTCCTGCTGCTGTCGGTGTATAACGAACTGAAATTGTTTTATATGTAGAAGTAACAACGATTGGGTTACCCCAACCTGTTTCAGCGGAATACAATTCCCAATGAGCAGGGGCTGTAATAGTAATGTCAGTCGTCGTATCAACACCTTCCAAATCATAGGTTTGGGAAGCAGAAGTAACTCCAACTGGTGATGAGAATGTTAGAGAAGTTGTTCCATAGGTGTCGATTGAACCGGTATTGGCTGCCGGAGCAATGTCGTCCCACGTCGTTCCAACTCGGATACCATCCCAACGAGCAAGTGCACCAGCGTTCCACTGACGAATTCCGACTGCTGCGATTGCAGTGGCATCGGAAGTTGCTTCACTAGCTATAGAAATCGTGGGAGTGGGTTCACCTATGCCTAATGTAGGATTGACCCACATTGCTACCGCATCATCCTGTGCGTTCGGGTTAAAAGTATATTTGATGACGATCAAATATGTGACACCTGTTGAATAGCTAAAAGTTGTATATTGCGCAGTTCCGTTTGCTTTAGTCAAACCGAAAGCTAAGTTATTATTTGTATCTTTTTGAATCCAAAATCTTCCAAAAAAAGCACCATTGGTAACAGTTGCCGCTTGAGATAAGTGGATTCCATAACCAGCAGTATTCATATTTGGTGATGCATTGACCATAAAAGAAAAATATGCGCTACCTGTTGTTATCGATGTTGTAGTAGCTTTGAAAACATCTTCACCATTAGCTGATGCTGATGTAGCATTGCCTATTCCTGAAGATAAATAGCCAGTATAAGTTAATCCTGGAGAAGCCACTGACATAGGAGTTGATCCAGCCCCAGTTGTCAAGGCTGTCCAGCCATTGGCAGTTAGATATCCTGAAGAACCAGTAAAATTCTCTTCAAACACAAGAGTAGCAAACAGCGAACCCATGCTGAAGACAAGTAAGAGAGAAATGAGTAAAATCCACTTTTTCATATGAATCTCCTTCTTTGATCTTGCTTAGATCATCATTGGTTAAATTAAAATATCCATCAATTCAGATGAACCGGAAATGGGATATGCCGTGTAGCAAACAGATTATCCCAACTCACACACTATATGCATTCGGTAAAAAAAGCGGGTACATCGTGAGATGTCCCGCTTAATCTCTAAACTTTATTTCATTAAGACGACTTTTTGTGTGGAGATATATTTACCAGCAACCATACGGTAGAAGTAAATGCCACTGCCTACATTACGACCGGATTCATCAGTTCCAAGCCAAGTTCTCTGATAATGACCAGAGGTAAAATGACCATTGACCAGAGTCTTGATCAATTGACCATGCACATTGAAT
>DAONDQ010000002.1:0-16415 GCA_035402645.1 Candidatus Cloacimonadota bacterium
ATACAGAAGCAGGTATGCTGTTTTCAGTAACAGCCATGAGTAGGCTGCAGGAGAATAGAACAAGAAAAAGAATTAGGTTTTTCATATACGCTCCATGCATTGAATTTATATCTCTTTGAAAATATTTTAATGCAAAATTTGTTCTAACGGTTACGGATATCTCTCAAGTTTTTCAGTTATTACACAAAATTGAGCTTCGTTTTTCCTTGACGGAGGGTATATCCAAGAATATTAGGCAATTCACAATACATAGAATTTAACTGAATTACACATATTTGGAGGTTAAGCATGCTCAAGCTTGCTATTGATCCAAAAAAGATAGAAAAAGCCAGGAATTACGCTCATTCGATTGCTTCTTCTGGTAAATGGCTCTTCGATCGTTACAGTTCTGTTGCCATCGAAAGAACCGTTGTCAGGCTTATGGGAATCGATGGGGCAAACGAAGAAGGTGAACCCTATCCGAATATGATTGTGGATCATCTAAAACAGAGGAATGCCTTGGAACGTGGAGTTGCTTATTGGATCGCCAATGCGATGATTGCCTACGGCATCACTTCCCAGGAAGTTGCGGACAAGGTTGTTGACGGTTCTCTTACTCTCACTGAAGTGAAAGCACAGGAACCCGATACTGTGCTCCTGGTATTGGCAGACCTTACGAGTAAGATGCTCCGGCATATCAAATCACAGAGAAGCTATCGGGAAGAAGCTTTTAAGCGCTTTGGACCGAGAAGAAAACCTGCGATATATGTTATCGTTGCCACGGGCAACATCTACGAAGATGTCGTTCAGGCAAAGGCTGCTGCTAGAGAAGGCGCTGATATCATAGCGGTCATTCGTTCCACTGCTCAGTCCTTACTTGATTATGTACCCTATGGTGCTACCACGGAAGGTTTTGGCGGTACATTTGCCACCCAGGAGAACTTCCGTATCATGAGAAAGGCTCTAGATGAAGTAAGTGAGGATTTGGGAAGATATATCTCCCTGACCAACTATGCGTCCGGTCTTTGCATGCCGGAAATTGCCGTGATGGGTGCCATCGAGAGATTGGATGTGATGCTGAATGATGCCATGTACGGTATTCTATTCCGTGATATCAATCCCAAGAGAACACTGCTCGACCAGTATTTTTCAAGAATGATCAATGCCTATGCAGGGATCGAGATACAGACTGGAGAGGATAACTACCTGACTACATCGGACGCAATAGAAAAAGCATACACTGTGACTGCATCCCAACTGATCAATGAGCAGTTTGCTCTCATGTCGGGAATCAAGCCCGAAAAGATGGGACTGGGTCATGCTTTTGAAATAAATCCAGACATCGAGAATTGCTTTCTGTATGAATTAGCGCACGCCATGCTGACCAAGACCATATTCCCGGAAGCCCCGGTGAAATACATGCCTCCCACCAAGTTTGCCTCAGGTAATATCTTCAAGACCTATCTGATGAACGGCATGTTTAATTTCATCGGTCAACTGACCGGACAGGGAGTCCAACTATTGGGTATGCTGACCGAAGCGGTGCATACACCTCACCTTGTGGATCGTTCACTCGCCATAGAGAATGCCAACTATGTATTTGGCTCTATTCATGACCTGGCGAATGAAATCAACCTGGATGAGAACGGATTCATCAATCAAAGGGCAAATCATGTGCTGGATGAAGCCACCTCTTTCCTGGAAAAGGTGGCGGATATGGGTCTTTTTGAAGCCATGGCGCATGGTGAATTCGCAGATATCAAGCGTACCGAGAACGGTGGAAAGGGATTAGATGGAGTGTTCCTGAAATCCCCTGATTACGTGAATCCCTTCATGGATCGACTGAGACAGGAGTTGAATCTTTCCTAATTCATAGGTAGGATTCGGAAAAGGAGTAGAATCATGAGTGTGAAATTCGATGCTTCCAATATTGGACCCTATGGAGATACTTTAAACGATGGACGTATCCAGGTTTCCTTTGCCATGCCTGTTCCCTGTGATGAAAGGGGAAAGGAAGCTGCGAAGCAATTGCTGAAACAAATGGGGCTGGATGAGATAGAGATTTGCGGTATGCGTAATCTGACTGAAGGTTTTACGCATTTTATCGCTTATGTGACAACACATGCAACGATCGATTTGAATAAAATCGAGGTCAAGGTGGTGGAAACACCTTCCATGGATATGGATGAAATCGATGATTACATCACCCAGAATATCGGGAGACCATTGGTCGTGATTGGTGCCTGCATCGAGAGTGATGCACATACTGTGGGCATCGACGCCATTATGAATATGAAGGGATATAATCATCATTTCGGTCTCGAGAGATACAGGAATTTCCGTGCCATCAATATGGGAGCCCAGGTTTCCTGTGAAGACCTCCTGAAAAAAGCAAGGGAAGAAAATGCAGATGCGATCCTTGTTTCACAGGTTGTAACGCAGAAAAATATCCATATTCAAAACCTCACAAAGCTCATCGAATTGGCAGAAGCAGAAGGATTGAGGGACAAGATACTCTTCATCTGCGGTGGACCTCGCCTATCCCATGAACTTGCCATAGAACTTGGCTACGATGCAGGATTCGGCACAGGTACTTATGCAAATGATGTTGGTTCCTTTGTAGCTGTCACGATTGCAGAAAGAAAAGTAGGAAAATAACCTGGAAAAATCCAGCATTTTGCATAGATATATAGGCATTTTCGAATAAAATATTTGACATTCGGAATGTTTTAACCTAATCTATATTTATACTTAAACAGAATGAGTGGAGGTTATTATGCAGCAGTATTCACTGAACGAAATCGTTGAACTGGCAGTGCAGATCGAAAAGAACGGGTATGCTTTCTATGATGAGGCTATTCGAAGAAAGGATTTGGACGAGAGAGCCGTAACCCTGTTAACTGAACTGCGTAACCAGGAATCAAACCATGAAAAGATCTTTCTGCACCTGCGCGATGACAAGGATCTGATGATGCTCGGTCTTTCCCAGGATTGGGAGGAAGTTGGATATTATATGAAGGCTGTTGTCGGTTCTCGTCTGTTCAACTCTGCTGATTCTGCGATCAAGCTTGCGGCTGAGGCAAAGAACTTTCTGGAAATCCTGAGATTTGCAATTTCTTTTGAAAAAGATACACTCTTATTCTTCTATTCGATTTATGACAACATCACGGACGAAAAATCAAGGAAAGTGATTCGGCAGATCAT
The DNA here is from genome assembly GCA_035402645.1 of Candidatus Cloacimonadota bacterium. Lineage (GTDB taxonomy): Bacteria > Cloacimonadota > Cloacimonadia > Cloacimonadales > DAONDQ01 > DAONDQ01. The sequence continues at coordinate 3,184 of DAONDQ010000002.1, forward strand.
CAATGAAGAGATCAGCCACGTGGTTAGATTAACTGAATTCCATTCTCAAGGTTGATTGAGATTTTTTAATAGAAAGCGACCCAAGTGGTCGCTTTTTTGTTTTCAGTTCGGAATTATTTAAAATACAGTTTGGTTTATAAAACTAATTCTTTAGTATTTAATATGCATCAAGGGAGGTGCTTATGAAAATATATATCTCACTCGATATGGAGGGCATCCCCGGAACCTATAACTGGGAACATGAGAATGTTGACAGGGCTGCAGTGAAAACCTGCATGTACAAGCACTTGGGTGATGTTGTCGATGGCTTGCTCCATTCTCATAAGGATGTTCGTGAAATCGTCATTGCCGATTCTCACAGAGGTGGGGATAATATCGGTTATGATTTCACTGAACGTGATGAACGTATTACCCTCATATCGGGAACACCTCGCTCCCAATACATGATGCCGGCATTGAACGAAGATTTTGACAGGGTATTTCTCATCGGCTACCATGCCGGAACAGGCTCTATCTTCGGCAGTATGGACCACACGTATGCGAATAAGAGAATCCATAAGATATGGATCAACGACCAGCCGATGAATGAAGCGATCATCAATGCCGCGTATGCAGGATTCAAAAAGGTTCCTGTAACACTTGTCAGCGGTGACTGGGCTTTGCAGGAAGAACTGATGGCAGATAATGCCCTTCCGTGGGTGGATTATATTGCAACCAAGAGAGCAATCTCCAAATTTGCTGCCATTCTGCCTTCCGATTTGACTGTGAGAAAGGACACCCTGCATGCAATCACACAAAATATGAAAAAGGAAAGAACCGAATTTCCACTTTTGGTATTCAAACCCCCAATCAACCTGAAGATTGAGTTCATTGCGACGTCCATGGCGGATATCGCATCCTATATGCCCCACACGAAAAGAATAAATGGTCGTACGATCGAATATATAGATGAGGATTATGGAGTGATCTTCGATGCCATCATGGCATTGGTAACCCTGGCAAGTACGGCTGATTTTTAAAACACAAATTCGATATGATTATGTAGAGGGTTATGAATTTTCGAAAAATAGGAACACTGTTATCAAAAATCAACCATAAACCGCGTCTCACAGGACTCGAGATCCTGAAATTCATCGGTCCGGGACTGCTTGTGACGGTTGGTTTCATCGATCCCGGGAATTGGGCATCCAATATTGCAGCAGGTGCGGGGTATGGTTATCATCTGCTGTGGATGGTCACGGTTGCGACCATCATGCTCGTTATCCTGCAGCACAATGCCGCTCACCTCGGGATTGCAACAGGTCTCTGTATCTCGGAAGCAACGACGCAGTTCGTTCCGTCTGCCATTTCCATTCCTGTTCTCATCACCGCATTGTTGGCAGCAGGTTTCACAGCCCTCGCAGAAATACTGGGCGGTGCCATTGCCCTGCAGATGCTGTTCCACATTCCCATCCGCATCGGCAGCCTCTTGGTTCTCGGCTTTGTTTTCTGGATGCTCTATGCAAATTCATATAAGATATTGGAGCGATATATCATCGGCTTTGTATCCCTGATAGGTTTGTCCTTCATTTTTGAACTGAGCCTCGTACATGTGGAATGGGCTCATGCTTCTGCAGGATGGGTCATCCCTTACTTTCCTACCGGTTCAATGATCATTGTAATGAGCGTCCTCGGCTCCATCGTCATGCCCCATAATCTGTTCCTTCATTCTGAGATCATACAAAGCAGGCAATGGAATCTGCAGGATGATAAGGTGATCAAGCACCAACTGAAATTTGAATTCATGGATACCGTGCTGGCGATGGGTGTGGGCTGGGCGATCAACAGCGCCATGATCCTGGTTGCTGCAGCGACTTTCTTTAATCAGCATATCGCCGTAACCGATTTAAACCAGGCACAAGCCATGCTCAAGCCAATGCTTGGAAATTCGGCAGCTTGGGTCTTCGCCCTTGCCCTGCTTTTTGCAGGTGTTTCCTCAAGTGTGACGGCGGGTATGGCAGGCGGTACCATCTTTGCCGGAATGTACAAAGAATCCTATGATATCAGGGATTGGCACAGCAAGGTTGGGGTTGGAATCACATTGTTGCTGGCAACACTGATCATCCAGTTCATCAGCAATCCCTTTAAGGGACTGGTCTATTCACAGATGCTGCTCAGTATTCAACTGCCTATCACGATTTTCCTGCAAATCTATCTGACTTCCTCCAGCAAAGTCATGGGCAAACATGCAAATTCCACCATCGACAAGCTCTTCCTGTGGCTCACTGGAATCGTCGTTTTGGTGCTCAATGTGATGCTATTTCGGTACCTATTGAAAACGATGTGAAGTTTAGATAAAACTCTACAGATTCTATTTCCCTGAAAGTCAATTACATCCGAATACCCTTGAAACAGCAAAACGACAGCTAATTTACCATACCATATCCATAGAATAAGTGACTTTTAACCAGAGAGCGAAAGCTAAGCCTCCGTTAAACATCCCTTAAGCATCCCTCAACCATCCCTCAAGATTTGAGAGATGGTTAAGATTTTATTTTGAGATTGTTATCTGTCGTTTATATGAATTTCATATCTACATCTCTGGTTATTAATAGAAGCGAACAGCAAATAGGAAAAAGAAAATAGCCCAGAAAGAGGTCCCTTTGCAGAAGGTTTCAGGTTTCTGGTTACAGGTTACAGTTCAGAATTGTATATTCGTATGGTTCAGTGAGGGCTGATGAAGAACAGAAATGCAGATTTTATGAATAATAGCTACTACAGATAAGTCCTTCCCTTTGGATAAAGGGAAGGTGGTACGGAGTACCGGATGAGTTTGATTCGTAGGGGTCAGCCATAGTGCTGACCCGATACCGTAAGGTATATCTCTTTCAGCGTCCGCCGAGAGCTTTCTTGGTTCGTTCTTTTGCGGCAAAAGAATGAACATCATTTATTCAAATGCGAACATGTTGATAATAACATTTCTTTAGTCTTATTTACTTCTTTGTATCGACAAAGAAGTAACAAGAAAACTCTTCTGCCACAATCTCAAGCCATATTCATCCAGATTATGTTATAACAGACTTGAATTAACATTGTACCTGTGCCTTCGATGTCAGCACATTTGTGCTGTTCCCGCTGTGGCAGAATGCAGAGCAGAAAAGAATGCCTTCCCTTTGGACACCGTGCTGAGCTTGACGAAGTATAAAGGGAAGGCGATGCATTGAGCTTGTCGAAATGTGGTACGGAGTACCGGATGAGTTTGAATCCCAATAAGAAGGCTTTCAGCGTCCGCTGAATATTCAATGCCGGCATGGAATGAGACGCCCATATAGGTTGTCTCTACATCTGAATCGACATTACTAAGAATCGATGGGCAATGAAATTGCATGGGAAAGTTCATCAATCAACACATTTTCAATAGATAATCTTAAATGTCATTGACAATAATGTCCATAATTGTTGTTTTATGAGCGTTAATCAATACATGATTGATGAGAACGGAGGAATTATGCGCAATGTCTTGATAATTCTGATAGTTTGTGGGACATTCATTTCTTTATTTTCATATCCGACATACGATTTAAGGGAAAATTTCACTTCACTTGCATTCGATAAATCTCAAGAGCCGCCATATACTTTACAAAGGAATTGTCCATATATGGAGGATTTTGGGAAATCTGTCGGACTAATGCCATATCCTTTGACATTATTTTGGAATCCAGAACTGAAAGTATTAAAATCCTATGATTCAGAGAGGACTGAAATCTATTGGACAACCAACAGACTGACTTATATACCCCGGAATGGCAATATTATGGGAGAAATGATTGATGGTGGTTTTTTTGAAGTATGGACACCAGTTAACAAAAATGGTGATTGTCTTTTACAAGACAGATTTACAAAACGTTATGTGTTAAAACGCCAATCAGGTAAGGAAATATTTCTTCCACGTTCATTGGATGACATGAAATGGTATCCAACGACATTTGAAGTGCAGTTTCTAGCGGAATGGCTATTCGTAAGTGGAAAAAATAATAAGGTAAATTATGGTTTCATAGGGGAAAAAGGTAAGTTTATTCATGGAAATCCAATACATCTGGCTGTAACTTCTGATACGATTTCTTATGTTTGGGAGACACCAAATAAAAAGGATATTCTGATTCAATATGGCAGCAAGGTGGATTCTACTGGCTTAATATTGGTTTCAAGGAAAGGTGAGGCATTATGGCACTGTCCAAATCTCAAGGAATATGATAGGGTAGAGCTTAATGGAAAATTCATGAACTATGCACTGTTATCGAATCAAACCAATTCCAGCAAAATGATTGTGGATCTGCGTAATGGACAAATCCTGGCTGAAGTTCTGTGCAAATGCATGGCAATCGCTGAAGTACAGGATACTTTATTCGCGATTGTCGCAAATGATAAATCAGCAGGCGTGATTGATCTTACAAGAGGCAGATTGATACAAGATTTTTCCAATGACTTGTTTCCGATTACAGATGTTCAATTGGTTAAGATAGCAAAAGTGGGTTATCAGATTTTAATTAAGGGTTTTAAATCGGATAAGGAAAAAGATTCAAGGATTTACATTCTGAAAAGTTATATATAAGAGTAAATCTGTCTTAGTTGTATTAATCAAATTGGTAATTGATAAGATACTGAGGAATTATGCGTTGTATGTTCATATTTCTGATTTTTTGTGGGACATTCATTTCTTTATTTTCATATCCGACATACGATTTAAGGGAGAATTTTAATTCACTTGCATTCGATAAATCCCAAGAGATACCATATACTTTACAAAAAAGTAAGAAATTCTATGAAGATGTGGGATTTGCAGGTGGAGAAATGCCGTTAGGGCATTACTTATATTGGAATCCAAAGAAAAAGTTATTGAGTCTATATGATTCGGACAATTCTTCACATATAGTTTGGAGATATTCGGAACCTAAACTACTTTGGAAAACAAACAGGCTGCAATCATTAGAACTCAATGATTGGAAGAGAATGATTGAAAAAAACGGTGATGCGCCAGTACTGTCTCCATTTAATAAAGCAGGTAGTCTGTTAAAAGACAGGTTTTCCAGACAATGGGTTCTAAAAAACAGATCAGGTAGGGAAATTGTACTGCCAACATCTCTGAAGGATTTGCATTGGTATCCAACATGTAGCTATTTAGGAAATGAGAATGATTTGTTATTTGCGGGGATTGTTAATAACAAAATTACATATGCTTTTGTGAATGATGAAGGAAGATTGATGGAAGATGGTCCCATCTCTATCACTGCATCTGCAGATACAATTATGCATGTTCTGATAATGCCTGATGAAAAGGATGTTCTTGTTCAATATAGTAATAAATTGGGTTCCATGGGATTATTACTTGTATCTAAAACTGGAAAAACACTCTGGCATATGACTGATTTACCTAAATTTGAGAGAATCGATGTTGATAGAAAATACTTGAATTTTGCGATGTTATCTAATAGTGCCAATTCCAGCAAAATGATTGTGGATCTGCGTAATGGACAAATCCAGGCGGAAGTCCTGTGCAAATGCATGGCTATCGCCGAAGCACAGGATACTTTATTGGCGATTGTCGCAAATGATAAATCAGCAGGTGTGATTGATGTTACAAGAGGAAAACTAATTCAGGATTTTTCTAAGGACTTGTATCCGATTACAGATGTGGAGTTAGTTAAGATAGCAATTGAAGGCTATCAGATCATGATTAAGGGTTTTAAAATCTGATAAGGAAAAAGATTCAAGGATTTACATTCTGAAAAGGTATATAAAAGAATAAATTTGTTTTGTTGTGGAATGAAAGGCTAAAGCCCTCAATTTATCCTCCCCCTCCCCAGTGCCATTGGGCACTGGGGAGGGGGAGGATTATTATCATTATATTAAATTTCCCGACCTGGGGTTCGCACCCCAGGCTATGTGCTGTCACATCTCCGATGTTGACAATTCTCATACATAGCTTTGATTCTGAACCCAAGTATTATTATTAATGAATTATGGGTTTTGAAATATTTGGAATTAGAGGAGATACAATGCGTAATGATAACTTCATAAAACCATGCAAACGAAATTCAAATGATTTACTTGTTGCGGTTGATCCTCGTATTGAGTTGCTCAATATATTACAATATTTGGCAGAAAGCGATATGGTGCAGAAAAACTCTTTCGAATATAGCACAAAAGTAAGTGAATGGTTTGAAAAACATAAATCCCATCCGGCAGTCACAACTCTACAGGAATGGGAAACAAAGGGTTTTACATATGACCTTCCGATGAGATTCTTTCTTCAATTTGAAGGAGTTCCGTTCACTTCGCAGGCGTTTAGGATTCCTGATTTCGACATGGATATGCATGTGAAACGCATGAAAAGCATTGGGAATGATGCAGAAATCAATAAATTCATCAATTACTTACGGAAATTTACAGAAGATAGTAGGTTTGTCGAGTTCTATGATCAAAACAGGTCGTTTTATGAAGCAATCCTGGATGAAGCTGAGAAAATTCTCAAGGATATACCCATTGTGAAAACCATGAAAGACTGGTTTGGATACAGTCTGAACAAGTTTACATATCTGATATGTCCTTTGCTGAACATGGATGGTTACGGGCCAGCAATGCAAAATCCGGATGGGAGTCTTGATGCCTATTGCGTCAGTGCTTTCATTATGAGTACAGACAAGGAAATCACGCGTTTGGCAAATTCCATGATGCTATTCCATGAATTCAGTCACTCTTATGTAAATCCCCTGGTTGAAAAATACTATCCGCAATTGAAACAGGCTCTAAATTTGTATAAACCCTTTCGGAATAATAGAGATTTTTCAGTATATGAGGGCTGGTTTACAATTCTTTGCGAGCATTTTGTCCGTGCTGCTGAATCGCGGCTGACTCCTCTAAGTTTATATGGGGAAATAGCGAATGTTATGAATATGGACTCCAATGGAGGTTTTATTTATCTGGATTTCATAACCGACTTGTTAGCTCAATATGAGATGCAAAGAGATCAAACTGGTATAACCTATAGTCAATATTTTCCTGTCTTTGTCGAGAAACTGCTTTCACTGGCGGAAAATCCTGACGCATATATTCGGGAACAAAACAAATTCCGTGGTCCTTTTAACGCAGCAAGGTCGAGAGAAGAGGTTATTATTATTCCGGATCCTTCAGAACATGAAGAAGTGGAAGAATGCATCATGCCGGATGTAAACTTTCTGCTTTCGTTGGGAAATAAGAAACTTATAACAGATCGACAAGCAATGAGATTGAAATTGAATCGTTGCACCATATACGTGTATGGGACAATAGAGGGCAATTCGTGGTTGAAGAAACATCAGCATATTCTTCCATTTCAAGTATTTCCTGACAAGATCATAGCCGATAAGGAGTATATAGGTTCTGACTTGAGGATCATTTCATGCCTGCCCAATCCGGGGAATCGTAAATATGGTGTTTGCATCTATACGGCTCAGACAATACAGGCAATGAAGAACAGCAATACTGTCTTTCATGGACCCGAAGATTTTGTGATATCGGACAGCAATTGTCAAATACTTGGACATGGTAACTTTAACAAAAAAGGTGAATTATGGTCATTTCAAATTCAATGAATAATCAATCTGTATCATTCCCAATAGGTTTTACCTTCACTCCCATGAAGGAGGAAGAACTGACCTTTGACTTACATATGTGGGCGATGGACATCTGCGAGATGTTTAAAACCTACTTTCACAAACCATATTTTTATCCGTATATCCTGAAAAGTGATGGTGAATTCGCCGGAGTCAGTGAACTCATTATCAATGGCAAGGTTGCCTGGCTGGGATCTGTGATTGTTCTTGAGAAATTTCGCAACCGGGGCTTGGGCACTTCCATGGTGAAGGTGATCATGCAGAAAGCGGATGAGCTTGGTTGTGATACGCAAATTCTCTATGCAACGGATATGGGAAAGCCCATTTATGAGAAACTGGGATTCAGACATGAAGCGAATTTTCTTCTATATGAGCATGATGAACTGATACCGGAACAGAGATACTGTAATGTCATTCCAATCGAACCAAAGGATAGGGAAGAGATTCTGAAACTGGATAAGGAAATTACAGGTGAAGACAGAACACTCCTGTTGGAAGATTATTGGGAAGGGGCAGTTCAGTATGTGGAAAACGGGAAACTGACAGGTTATATTCTTCCTGCTCTCGGCATAGGCTTTACGGCAGCATTGACCGAACAGGCAGCAGAAAACCTGATTAGTTACAAGATAAGTATCAATAAACCCTATTTCATTTTTCCCGAATCAAATACCCTATGCAAAAACATACTTGAATCGAAGGGCTACAAGTATACGCGGGACAATCTGCGGATGGTTTATGGAAAGGGATTGGCTTTCCAGGAAAAATATGTGTTCAGCAGAGGATTCGGGTATTCGGGATAATTGGAACGCCGATTTGTTATCGGCGTGCGAGGTAAATTTGTATTCACCTCTTTCTTAGTTCTGTAAGAACGTTATCCTATAGCCTGGGGTGTAAACCCCAGGACAAAAGCAGGATACCCTTTTAAAATGTCCATCCCATCCCTTGTGGCAATATGCAATTGCCACAGGGGAGGGGGTGGACTAAATTCCAATTTATACCATGTCTTACCTGGGGTTCACACCCCAGGCTATGTGATGGCACATCTGCGATGTTGACATTTCTGATGCAGTACTTTTTCTCTGTATCAATGAATAGAGAAACCAAAGAGATCACCTTTCTACAGGATTCAGCTTCACTCTTATATGAAAGAGCAAGGTTTGAACTATGAGCTTCTGATGTGTGAAATAAATACAGCACTGGAGGTTGACTGAATGAAAACGTACTTTCTCTTGATCACAATGATTTTGTTTATAAGCAGCTTTTGCTTTGCCCAGAATTCAGATTCACTGGAAATCTCAGGTTTGAAAACGAGTTATGCACACGAATTCAATTATGTGGATCGTTATTCTATGAGTTTTGATCGAAAACTGATTAAGCCAATCAATATGGATTGTGCATTGTTTGGTTTCTCGAAAATTGGGCGTGACCCTTTTAATAATAACAAGGATAATTACTCTTTTCTCCCTATATACTCAACAATATTAGCATTCATACCAGGTTGTTTCTCAAAAGATAGAAACGGTTTAATGGAAAGTGATTATTATCCATTATATGCTTTACCCACATTATTGACTAGTACACTATATTTCATACCGCTGGTGAAAAGCTCACATGGGATAAACCCCATTTCAGAGCAACATGTTGATGTTTTTTTTAAGAACGATGCGGACTATTATGCACAGCACCATCCGTGGTTTCAAACGGCTCCGGGTTTGGGGCTAAGATATTGTAATAATAAATGGGCTGAATTAGTCGTATGTGTAGGGGGAGAACGTGCTTTCCAAGGAGATTTGAAAGGAAGATACAGGGTGGAAAATAAACTTTATGTTAAAGTAGCAATAACGCCGCCAATGGAATAATCACCTTTTTGTCAGTCCCCCTTTTTCCTTGACATCATACAAATACATGAAAGTTTCAAATTATGAGCATTTTAACGAAGGAAAACTACAAGGATATCCATTACTGCATACGCTGCGGAACTGGTCTGGAATTGCACGAAGACCATGAAGGCAAGCTGCGTCCGAAATGCCCTGCCTGTGGCTGGATTTTCTATAAGAATCCTGTACCTGCAGTGGCAGTTGTGGTTTTCAATGAAAAGAATGAACTCCTGATCATCAAGCGGAATAATGAGCCCAAGATGGGCACGTGGTCACTTCCCAGCGGGTATATGGAAATATACCAGACACCGGAAGATACTGCTGTTGATGAGATGGAAGAAGAAACCGGACTGATTGGAGAAGTGAACCATTTCATCGGGTACTATTCCGGTCATTCTGTTTTCTACGAACAGGTACTCTCACTCGGTTTCAACATGAGAGTCACTGGAGGTGTGCTTGCTGCAGGAGATGACGCTGCAGAAGCATGCTATGTCCCGCTGGACAAGCTCCCTCCCATCGCATTTGCTGCGCACAGGTATTTCATCCAGAAGGAAATGCAGAGACTGAACAGCGAATATCCGATTGAGAAGGCTTAGCCTGCACATTCCCCGCTCTTTTGCAAAGAGAGGGGTAGGGGAGAGTTAGAAATTCTTTTTTGAAGTCCGCATGCCCTGATAGAGAGTGATTCAGTACAAGCAGATATTGGGCATTTGAACTCCAAAATCCAGATTCCCCGCTCTTTTGTAAAGAGAGGGGTAGGGGAGAGTTAGATATTCTTTTTGAAGTCCGCATGCCCTGGTAGAGAGTGATTTATTTAAGCTGATATTGGGCATTTGAACTCCAAAATCCAGATTCCCCGCTCTTTTGTAAAGAGAGGGGTTAGGGGAGAGTTAGATATTCTTTTTGAAGTCCACAAGCCCTGATAGAGAGTGGTTCAATACAAACTGATATTGGGCTTTTGAACTCCAAAATCATAAAAAATCAACACCTATTGAAAATAGAGGATATACAAATGGAACTGAATAAAACCTACGACCCTTCTCAAATTGAGAAGAAATGGTATGACTACTGGATGAAGGAAGGATTCTTCACACCAGAGATAGATGAAACAAAGCAACCCTATACAATCCTGATACCACCTCCCAATGTGACAGGTGTACTCCACATGGGGCACGTGCTGAATAACACATTGCAAGACGTGATGATACGCTATAAGCGCATGACGGGAGTTCCCACTTTATGGATTCCCGGAGTCGACCATGCCGGTATTGCGACGCAGAATATGGTGGAAAAGCAGATTGCAAAGGAAGGTCTATCCCGCCATGACATCGGCAGGGAAGAACTGGTAAAGCGCATTTGGCAGTGGAAACAGGAGAAGGGTGATCGCATCATTCTCCAATTGAAGCAACTGGGTTGCTCCTGTGATTGGACAAGGGAACGCTTTACCATGGACGAAGGTCTTTCCCGTGCCGTGAAGGAAGTGTTCATACACCTGTATGAAAAAGACCTGATCTATAAAGGCAAATACATCATCAATTGGTGTCCACGCTGCGTAACGGCGCTTGCCAATGACGAAGTGGAACATGCTGATGAGGAAGGATCATTATGGCATATCCGTTATCCCTTCAAGGATGGAAGCGGGTATGTGACGGTTGCCACCACAAGACCCGAAACCATGCTCGGTGATACTGCCGTGGCAGTGAATCCGAAAGATAAGAGATACACGAATATTATCGGCAAGACAGTCATTCTTCCCTTCGTAGAACGGGAAATTCCCATCATTGCTGACGAATATGTGGAGATGGATTTCGGCAGCGGGTATGTGAAGATTACTCCTGCACACGATCCCAATGACTTTGAAGTGGGACGCCGTCATCAGCTTGAACAGGTACTCGTGATGGACGAACATGGCATCATGAATGCCAATGCCGGTCCTGAATTCGAAGGCATGGACAGGTATGCCTGCCGTGAGAAGATTGTGAAGATGCTTTCCGATTTGGGATTACTTGAAAAGATAGAAAAGCACAGCCATGCTGTGGGTCATTGCTATCGATGTGACACTGTGATCGAACCGTATCTTTCCGACCAGTGGTTCGTTCGTATGCAACCTCTTTCCGTTCCTGCCATCCAAGTGGTGAAGGATGGAAAGGTTCGCTTCCAACCGGAACGCTGGACAAAGGTGTATATGCATTGGATGGAGAATATCCGTGACTGGTGCATATCCAGGCAAATCTGGTGGGGACATCGAATCCCTGCCTATTACTGTGATGCATGCGGTGAGATGGTTGTTGCGATAGACAAGCCGAAGGCATGTCCCAAGTGCGGACATACTGAATTCAGGCAGGACGAAGATGTGCTGGATACCTGGTTCTCTTCCTGGCTGTGGCCCTTCTCTACCATGGGCTGGCCTGAAAAGACGAAGGATTTGGCGTATTTCCTGCCTACGAATCTGCTCATTACTGCTCCGGAGATCATCTATCTCTGGGTGGCACGCATGATCATGGCAACCTTGGAATTCGAGGATAAAATTCCATTCGATACAGTACTTCTGCATGGGACAGTGAGAGACACACTCGGCAGGAAGCTCAGCAAATCACTGGGGAACTCACCTGACCCAATCGATATCATCGAAAGTGTGGGAGCTGACTCTCTTCGTTTCTCCATGATATTCAATACACCGAAAGGTGCAGACAGCGTTTGGTCGGATGCCATTCTTGAAAGCGGACGCAATTTCGCTAATAAGATATGGAATGCCTACCGCTATATCATGATGAATGTGGAGAAGATCGAAGGTCTTCCGAAGTCAAATGAATTGAGATTGGAACTGGCAGACCGCTGGATATACAGCCGTTTGCAGGAAGTGACTGTCAATGTCACTAAGCATTATGAGAACCTGCGCTTCAATGACGCTGCTTCTGAACTCATGCAATTCATCTGGGATGAATACTGCTCATGGTACCTGGAATTATCCAAGGACAGAGTGTATAATGAGGAAGATGTGGAAGGACAGCGCACAGCAAAATACGTTCTACTCGATGTGCTGCAGTCAGCCATGCGTTTGTTGCATCCCATCATGCCGTTCCTGACTGAGGAGATATGGCAGGGTATCAAAACCTACTTCCCGATGGAGGAAACGGCACTGATCATTGCCAAGTTCCCAACAGTAGATAAAGCAAGATTGGATAAGAATATTGCCGATGACATGGCATTCATGCAGGAAGCCATCACTGCCATCCGTAACCTGAGAAAGCAGGTGAACCTAAGCCCGGCAACGGAGATCAGTATTGTGATCCGTGTTGCGAATGCGGAACAGTCAAAGCTGTTTGATGAATATCAAAGCTATTTCAACAAGCTGGCGAAGGTCATTTCTATGGAAACAGGGGAAGGGATTGCCAAACCAAAGGCTTCCATTGCTGCTGTGGTTCGCAATATCGAAATATATATGCCGTTGAGTGGTTTGGTGGACCTGAACCAGGAAACAGCGAAACTGGAGAAGCAGATCGAAAAGCTTCAGAATGAACTGAACGGTATCATGAACAAACTCAACAATGAGAACTTCATGAAGAATGCAAAGCCGGAAGTGATTGAAAAAGAAAGAGAAAAGCAGGCTGAAGTGCAAACAAAACTTGACCTGACGAAGGAAATATTGAAAGATTTGATATAAAATCAAACTCACCCGGCTAAAGCCACCCTCTCTTTATCCAAATAGAGGGACAGAAAAGTC
>DAONDQ010000002.1:16515-69161 GCA_035402645.1 Candidatus Cloacimonadota bacterium
CTTCCCTTTGGATAAAGGGAAGGTGGCACGGAGTGCCGGATGAGTTTGAAAAATAATTATCGGAGATGTATGCGAACAATCAATAGGGTATCTGCTAAGCTTAGAAGAAGAGATTTAAGAGAAAATCAAACAGAAGCAGAAAGAGTGCTTTGGTCTAGATTAAGAAATAGAAGATTCAGAGAATTGAAGTTCAATCGTCAGGTCAGTATCGGTCATTATGTTGCAGATTTTTATTGTGCACAAAAGAAACTGGTCATTGAATTAGATGGTAGCCAACATATGGAAGAAACTGCAATAGAGTATGATTCAATAAGAACGGAGTATTTGAATAATCTTGGAATCAAAGTATTGAGATTCAGTAATACGGATATTCTCATGAATATCGATGGTGTATTAGAAAGTCTTTATTATAATATTGAAGAACCTGAAAATGTAATGGAATGAATCATCAAACTCACCCGGCTAAAGCCACCCTCTCTTTATCCAAAGAGAGGGAAAGAGAAGTCCTTCCCTTTGGATAAAGGGAAGGTGGCACGGAGTGCCGGATGAGTTTGAAAAATATTCATCGGGAGGAAATTATGATTGATCAGGAAAAACATGATACCGCAACAGATACCGAAGAGAAAGTAGCCAGGGAAATTCCACCTGACGAAGCAGAAAATATCAAGGATAGAGTCGTCTTTACAGATGATGAACGTAAGATGAAATTCTACGAGGATCTTCGCAGGAAGGTCAAGGATGTCTCAAAAAGCAAGGTTGGTAAATTGGGCGGGCAACTGACGGAATATCTGTTCCTTCTTCCCGACTTCTTCATCCTAGTATGCAGACTTGCCATGGATAACAGGGTTCCCGCGAAGAAGAAAGTCTTTATCGGTGCGATCATCGCTTATCTGCTCATGCCACTTGATATTATTCCGGATTTCATTCCCGTGATCGGTCATATCGATGACCTCGTTCTGGTTGTTGTGGGCTTGAACCTCATCCTTAAGGAAATCGACAAGCAAGTATTACTGGATAACTGGAGCGGTGAAGAGAACCTGCTTGAAATGATGACCAAGATCACAGCTACTGCAGATCAGTTCCTTGATAAAAATGTATGGCACAGGATCAATGCTTGGATCAGTAAAAAGAGCGAATAAATGCGTTTATTGATTGGCAGCAAGAACAAACATAAGATCAAGGAGATCAAGGATATCCTCCAGGGTTTGGATATTGAACTTCTTTCTACTCATGATTTCCCTGATATCCCTGATGTGGAGGAAATCCATAGTACCCTGGAAGAAAATGCCATCAAAAAAGCAACGGAAAATGCTGCCTATGCGGACTGTATAGCTCTATCCGATGATACCGGTCTCTTCATTGAAGCCCTTCATGGAGATCCGGGGGTCTATGCTGCCCGATATGCAGGAGAACATTGCTCCTTTGAGGATAACCGGAAGAAAGTCCTGAAGAATATGTCCGGCATCGCTAATCGGAAAGCCTTCTTTAAAACCGTTGTTGCCTTAGCAAGCCCACAGGGTCTCATAGCGACCACCGAAGGTGTCGTGGAAGGGGAGATTGGTCTGCTCGATAAAGGGGAAGGTGGTTTTGGGTACGATCCCATCTTCATCGTGGATGGAATCGGAAAGACCTATTCTGAGATGAGTGATGAAGAAAAGAACCGTCTTTCACATCGTGGAATCGCTTTGCGGAAGATGATTCCCATTCTGGAAGAAATAATACGTAAACATGATAAATAATGAAAGCTATTAGAGAGGTAATATAATGGTTAATCCCGATATTTTCAGACAATACGACATCCGTGGCGTTGTAGATGTTGACTTGACCAATGAATCCGTATTCCTGATCGCCAAAGGATTTGGCACATATATTCGTAGACAGGGTTTGAAGACAGTCGCACTCGGTGGAGATGCCCGACTCAGCACACCCCGTTACAAAGAGCACTTCTGCAAGGGTCTTCTCGAGACCGGCTGTGATGTGGTCGATGTTGGGATCATGGCTACCCCGGTTCTGTATTATTCCATTTGGAAATTAAAGACAGATGCCGGTGCGATGATCACTGCCAGCCATAACCCTCCGGAATATAACGGCATTAAACTGAATCGTGGACTGGTGAGTGTTTATGGCGAAGAGATCCAGGATATTCTGCATCTGATCCAGGCTCAAGATTTCGAATCCGGCAATGGAACCTTAACTACCAATAATGAAATGCATGAATTCTACATGGATTACATCGTGAAAAGTGTTCATCTTGCCAAGCCGATGAAATGCGTTGTGGACGCAGGAAATGGCACTGGCGGTATATATTTGCCCGAAATTCTGAAACGACTTGGCTGTGAAGTGAAGGAAATGTACTGTGAGATGGATGGTACTTTCCCGAATCATCACCCTGATCCAACTGTCTTGGAGTATGTTGCTGACCTGGTGGCAGAAATGAAGACAGGTAAATGGGATGCCGGACTTGGACTGGATGGCGATGCAGACCGCATCGGGTTAATCGATGAGAAAGGCAGCATGGTTTATGGTGACCAGGTTCTCAACATTCTTGCCCGGGATTACCTCAAGGACAATAAGGGACAGAGAGTGGTCGCAGATGTAAAATGCTCCAAGAATCTGTTCGACGATATTAAAAAGCATGGTGGTGTGCCCATCATGTATAAGACCGGTCATGCCAATATCAAGGGATACATGGCGGATAATGGGATCAAGATGGGTGGCGAGATGTCCGGGCATATGTTCATCGGTGACCGCTATCTTGGTTATGATGATGCCATTTATGCATGCACAAGAATTGTTGAAATTGCTTCCAAGTCTGATAAGAAGATCAGTGAAATGCTTGCAGATGAACCGAAGATGTTCAACACTCCCGAAATTCGCTTCGATACCCAGGAAGAAACCAAGTTCTCACATGTCGAAAAAGTGACCCAATCCTTCAAGGATGATGGATATGATGTGAATGACATCGACGGTGTCCGTGTCACATTCCCCGATGGTTGGGGACTTGTTCGCGCATCGAACACACAACCCGTTCTTGTGATGCGTTTCGAGGCAACCACGGAAGCCCGTATGCTCGAAATACAGAAGTTGTTCGAAGACAGGCTGAAACGCTTTGCATAAAAGCAGGTATCAGGTTACTGGTTACAGGTAACAGGTATAGAATTAGAAAAGGCAACCTCATGGTTGCCTTTTATTTTACCTAAAAACAAGCAGGATTTCATGTAAGTCACCTATAAACAAGCATAGAGATAATAGAAACATGATTGAAACCAATATTAATGCCTTTCAAGAGTGCTACATAGGTATTCGGCATCAGGTGTGATCAGTCCTTTTTCACATTAACGGTGAAGAAGAAGGTGGTACCTATTCCTTCGGTACTTTCCACCCAAATAGTTCCCTGGTGCCTTGAGATGATACGCATGACGGTAGCCAAACCGACTCCAGACCCGGGGAATTCATCCTGACCATGGAGGCGCTGGAACGGCTGGAATAACTTGTCTGCATATTTCATATCGAATCCTGCGCCGTTGTCCCTTACAAAAAAGACCTTTTTCCCATTCAGTGTGGTTTTCCCAACTTCGATTGTTGCCTTATCGATCTTGCCGGTGAACTTCCAAGCATTTCCCATGAGGTTTTGCAGAACAAGGCTCATCATCACACTATCACCTGTAGCCTTGAGATTCTTTTCAATGAGAAATTCTGTGTTGCGGAAAGGATTAGCCTTTTTAAGGTCGTCTGCAATGGCTTCAGCATATTCACTTAGGTTTAGATCGATTAATTTCATTTCATTACGAGCCACGCGGGATAGGCTGAGTAATGCATCGATCAGGTCAGACATGCGTGCAGACGATTCCATGATCCTACGAAGATAGTCTTTTCCGGTGTCATCCAACACAGCCTTGTAGTCTTCATCGAGTGCATGACTGAATCCGCTGATACTGCGCAGAGGAGCACGAAGGTCATGCGAAACAGAATAGGCGAAGCTTTCCATTTCCTTGTTCAATGCAGCCAGGTCGGAAGTACGATTCAAGACCCTTGTTTCCAGTTCAGCATTCAATTCACGGATTTCTTCATCAATTCTCTTTCTTTCGGTAATATCTCGAGCTGCAGCATAAAGCAGGGAACCGAAAGGCACTGCATGCCATTCGATCCAACGGTAGGAACCATCCTTGCAGCGGTAACGGTTCTCGAATTTGAATAACTCATTCTGACCTTTTAAAATCGAAAGGGCATCCAAGGTGAGTTGCAGGTCATCCGGATGAACGAGATCGAGGAAGTTCGTATTCAGAAGCTCTGCCAAGGAATAACCGAAGGTTTTCTCCCAGGCAGGATTCAATCGGTGGAAGCGTCCGTTTATATCTGCGATGCACATGAGATCGATTGCCAATTTGAAGAAACTGTCGAGTTCTTCTGTCTTTTGCATAAGGGCAGTTTCCGCTTCCCTGCGGAGTGTCAGGTCAGTGCAGATGGCGATATGCTGTTTACCCATGTGGGCAATACGGATCTCAACGACGCGTACCTGTTTATCCTTATTGGTTGCATAAGCTTCCAATGGCTGAAAATCTGAGTTCGTCTCAACAGATTCCTTGTATCTTTTATCCCATTCCCGCCGAAGATAGCTGCGGTACTTTTCATCCGGGAATACGCAGTTGAACCAGGTTTCAAGAGATGAATTCTCTTCCAGCACATAACCGAATATGTCTGTATGCTCTTTATTGAGATACTCAATGTCTCCATCATCATTGTAAATGACAACACCCACGGGAGCAGCATCGACTAACGCTTCGAATTGGCTCTTGCTCTCCATGAGTTCCTGTTCTGTCGCTTTGAGATCCGAGATATCCATGATGAAGCCTTCGAGTTCATCATTTTCAGGACTAATCAGAGAACCTTTTTCCCATACCCAGCGGATATCACCATCTTTTGAACGAATACGATAACTGAGTTGATAAGGTTGTTTCCTGAGAAGAGAATCCTGTACTTCATTCCACACATACTGTCTGTCTTCAGGAATGATGAGATCATTGAAGGATATCTTAGAATTATATATGAGATCTGCTGGGGTATAACCAGTGAGTTGGAAACATCCCTTACTAACGAATTCCATCGTCCAGTTGTTATCATTCTTACAGCGATATGCCATACCCGGGAGATTGGACATGAGGGTGGTAACCTGTCTCTGGCTTTCTTCCAGTGCTTTGACGAAGAGCTTTCTATCCGTGATATCCCGTTCGAGTACAACAAGATATGTTTTGTTTCCCAACATTGCCAGTTGAACATTGACCTCCACCCAGAACAAATCACCATTCTTCTTTTTTGCTTGCCATTCAAATATCTGTGGTTCCCCTTCCGAAGTCTTGTACATGAGTTTGAGAGCTTCTTCCTGGGTATAGGGATGGACACTTGAACTGATATCCTGTGTTGTCAGCTTCAGCATTTCATCATAGGAATACTGGTAGGTGTCACATGCTTTCTTATTAACATCGATAATATTGCCTGTAATTGGATCGTGAATAAAGATGGAATCATTTACGATATCCAGAATTTCGCGAAGGTTGGGATAAGTGGAGGGCATATCTTCTCCTTAATCATCGAAATGCATGACCTTTATTGAGATTTACCGTTTCTTTTGTAAAGAAATTTCAGTTCTACATTGAATGTTGTTCCAGGTTACATGTCTTTCCTCTTGACTGTACAAACATAATTTCTACGGAGTCTATGTATGAAAGGAGTAATGAATTTTGATTAATAAAGGTGACATAGTCATAACTCTCGAGAACATTCATAAGCAGTTTGCAGAAAAACTGCTCCTTCGTGATGCGAGCTTCGGCATTCATCATGGAGACAGGATCGGATTGATCGGAGTGAACGGCTGTGGGAAAACAACTCTCCTGAAACTGCTTGCCGGGACTGAACCACCGGATGCAGGGAAAATCACTTTTCGAAATGAATTGAAGTTATCTTATCTACCTCAGAATCCCAATTTGGATCAAAACCTTACGGTCATGGAGCAAGTTTTCAAAGGTGACTTGGAGATATTCCGTGTTCTCAGGCAATATCACAGGGTCACATATTTATTGAGTGCTTCCTTTTCCGATGAATTATATAAGGAACAACAGCATCTTGCAGAACAGATTGAATTCCTGCATGGCTGGGATATGGAAAACCAGGTTCGAACCGTGTTGAGTATTTTTGGAATCACGGATGATCAGCAGTTGGTTGGAACGCTTTCAGGTGGTCAGAAAAGAAAGATCGATTTGGCGCGTGTACTTTTGGAGAGACCAGATATTCTTCTTCTGGATGAACCGACGAACCATCTTGATATAGATGCTATTGAATGGCTGCAGGAGTATCTCGAGAACTTCAAGGGTACTCTATTATTCGTTACTCACGACAGATATTTCCTGGATGGAGTTTCGAATCGGGTCATGGAAATGGACAAGGGGGAAGTGAATTTCTTCTCCGGGAACTACTCCCGATATTTGGAAAAGAAAGAAATGGAGGCTGCACATCTCCAGAGAAGGGAAACTCGGCGGGCTGCCATTCTTCGCAAGGAGATCAAGTGGCTGCAGAGAGGAGCCAAGGCGAGGACTTCCAAACCAAAGAGCCATATTGACCGTGTGAAGGAATTGATTGATAAATCATACCTGACCACGCAGCAGGATCTTTCTATTTCCTTTCAGATAAAGAGACTTGGAAAAACGATATTGGAAGCTCACCAAGTCAGTATGAGTTATGGAAAGAAGTCTCTATTCACCAATTTTAGTCATGTATTTCAAGCCATGGAGAGAATCGGTATCATCGGTGATAACGGCTGTGGGAAGACTACTCTCATCAATATTTTGAACGGTTTGGTAGAGCCTGTATCCGGAAGTGTCAAGATCGGTGTTAATACATTAATGGCATATTACAAACAGGAATTGGAAGAGATGCCGCTGAATATCACCGTGATCGATTACATCAAGGAGCAGGCTGAGTATATCAGGACGAAGGACGGAGCCTTGCATTCAGCACATGAGATGCTCGAACGTTTCCTTTTCGACGGGAAGATGCAGCAGTCGAAAATATCGAGTCTGTCCGGAGGAGAGAGAAAACGATTGTATTTGCTTCGCTCTCTCATGTTTGGTTCCAACTTCCTAATACTGGATGAGCCTACCAATGATCTGGATATTCCGACCCTCGAGATTCTCGAGGATTACCTGGATGCGTATAAAGGATGCATCCTGGTCGTGTCGCATGACCGTTTCTTCCTGGATCGGGTTGTGGATTATCTGTTCCTGTTCGAGCAGGATGGGATTCGTAAGTTCCCCGGTAATTACTCCGATTATCTCCTTGTGAAGCGTTTCCAGGTGGAAGAGAGGGAAGAAAGGGAAAAGTCACAGAATGTGAAGCAAACCACGGAGAGAGTGCAGAAAAAGCTGTCATTCAAAGATCAGAAGGAACTGGATGAGTTGGAAGGTCGGATAACTGAAGTGGAGAATGAACAGAATAATCTGAACGAGAGATTGAGTGAGTTGGATCTGAAGCCGGAAGATTATGCCGTTATCGATCAAGAATTGAAGAAAATTGAAGAGGAATTGTCCGATTGTTTCGAAAGATGGACAGAATTGGAAGAAAAAAGAGTCAATCTGATAAAGTAAGAGCAGGAATCATATCCTGCTCTTCATAGATTTTTGTATGTGTTCGTTACTACTATTTCATTAATATCATCTTTTTCGTGATTGAATGCTGTCCTTCAACATCCAAGCGATAGAAATACACACCTGATGCAGTACCATTTCCATTTTTATCTTTGCCATCCCAGCGAATGCTGTGTACTCCGCTTTCCTGATTACCGGTAACAATCTGCTTTACCAGTTGCCCCCTAATGTTATAGATATTCAAATTTACATGACTCTTTTGGGGGATGGAGTATGTGATCATGGTTTCAGGATTGAAGGGGTTGGGGCAATTCTGCATGAGGAACAAAGAAGCTGATAAAGGAGAAGGCGGATTCTCTGTTACAGTACTGTACATATATATCTTGAAATCATCGATATAAATACCATCCGCATCACCATAAGCTTGTGTGACAAATTGGAAGCGAAGGAACAGGTTCCCACCAAGGTACTCATTCAAATTGTATCTCTTTTGCGTCCAATTGAATGTATTATAATAAGCATCGATTGTTTGCCAATCAACTCCGTTCTTAGAGCACTGGAAGTTCACATAGTCATAATTCGGGAACATGCTGGATTTCACCATGAACGACACAGATATATTCGGTGTATCCTGGAGATTTACCGAATTTGGATATTGGGCTGTAGAAACATACGCACTGCCGGTATAATAATTACCGGGACTATCGGTAAGGCAATGTGACCCGGACACATGTTGCGAATTTGTGATAGCCCATGTTCCGGTCGTGATCCAACCCTGATCGGTCTCGAAAGTGTCTTCCATAAATGGTACTTGAAGTTGCCATTCCATGTGATTTTCTCCAGGATTCAGAGTCACCGGAACTCTCATCCAGTCGAATGAATCACGATATATATCGATTGTATATGTACCTGCATAGGTCGCAGGGAGTGTGAAATATCCATCAGAATCAGTAAAGACCTCCTGCAGGGGAGTGCCAAGAAGCTGAACTGCTGCTCCCATGATCCCTTGGAGATTACTGCCGTTCATGATTCTGCCAATCAATGATGCCGGTTGTGCAGGGACCATTGAGATAGTCCCGAGGTTGGTCTGTTCATTGTCAACTGCTGATGTATTTGTGATGGTCTTCGTTTGGTATCCGTACGCTGAGATCACGACTGGATGGTTGCCTAACGGAAGTATTCTGTAGAATCTACCAAAATCAACATCACTGACATAGGGTTTTCTGTAAGCGCCAAAGTTATCAATATCAGGAATCGTGATCTTGGCTACCATGGGATGATCTGTAAGGCTATCCACCACAATTCCGGTATAGGCAGAGTGATTGATGCGGTCCATCAGAAGAAAAGCTGCGTTCATATTTTGATTCACAATCTGTGTCACCTGATTTGCTGGAGGGATAAATTCATCACCCGCTAATTCAATCGTATAGGCAAAATTTCCATGTTCTGCATAAGAGTAATCATCCATTCCTCCCATGGAAGGATAAAGACCGAATTCGGGTTCAGCACTATAACCCGGCAGTGTTGCCAACATTTCAGATGCCAGCCCTGCTAAGGCTGTGTTATCAATGGCATAATTTCCGACATAATAACCTGTCGGATAGAGCACCAATCCGGCATATGTATGATAACTGATACCCGCTACAAAATGATGGGAATCCAAAAAGTTCTTGATAATGGTCGTCTCTGGTTCGGAGAAGGCATTTGTACCATGATAGGTAGGATCAGCAAATGTATCAGATGCACCGAGAGAACCCCAGTAAACACCATAATTACGATTTAGGTCAACCCCGTCATCACCATAGCCATACTGATACCATGAATCAAAAGTGTGATTGCTGTTGTTGTCACGAATATTTTTGCGCCACCATGTATCGGTATTATCCCATACGATCTGGTGACCATCGGGATTGACTAAGGGAATGAACCAAACCTGTGTGTTATTGACACGGTTCGTCATTTCAGTGTTTGATCCGTAATTATCGACTAATTGGTGGAGTATTTTCATGGTTGTTTCAACACCTAAAGGTTCACGCGCATGATGTGCACCAACGTAATAAACACCGGGTTCATCTTCTTCACTATCCGGATTATCGGAGACTTTCATTGCCCAAATACTGAACTGATATGGCTGATATGCACTTACACCCTGCTCAAAATACTGCTTTCCCCACGTATCACCAAGATTATAGAGTCTGCAAATATCGGGATGAGCAGCAGCGATTTGCTGCAATTCTGTGAGCATAGTTGTATAAGAACGGTAACCTGCAATGTCCCGGTCGGATGAATGAAGATTCAACTGACTCTGCTCTTCAGTCTGGGTAATTCTTGAACCGGGATATTCCCGTTGCATTTGAGCAGCTTCTTTTCTTGTAACAACGATATCCAGGAACTTCCCGGGATGGTAGGCAGCAATATCTGCCTTCTGCATCAGGTAACTCTGGAACATCTGAGGTGTTGGATTATCAATTCTTACCACTACTCTATCCGCCGACCATAGACAGCCTAGTATGGCAAAGATAATAACCGGAAGCAGAATAACCTTTTTCTTCATTCAGTCCTCCATATCACGTATATCGTTTTTATATATTCTTTATATCATTATGATTGGAAAAATCAAGTGTATCAACCGAAATCCCCTGTATTTTCCACTCAATATACCTTTCGATGTTTAATTGATGCATTTTCGGAACCCAAAAATCCTTCAACTTATTATCAGGCAGGCATTCTTCGATTCCAATGCTTGTATATGCCATTTCCTTCAGTTTATCAACTTGTTCACCTTGATATAATTCAAGCAATTCATCCAATTTCTCCTTTAAGTTCTTTAGATACGTGATATCGGTTTGAATCTTTTCCATATCACAAGGAAGACCATGACCGGGTATGATGATTTCAGGTTGAAGATCAACAATCTTCTGAAGGGTTGATTGCATTTGCTCTAAATCACCCCAGTAAATATAAGGGACGGTTATTTTCCCTATTTCACCATTCAGTACTGTATCTCCGGCAACGATGATCTTCTTGTTGGGCAGATGAACGATAATGGAATCAGGACTGTGACCTGGGGCATGGTGAACCTCAATATTGCTATCTGGAAGTTGAATATCACTTTTAAAGCATATATCCGGCTGTAAGATCCTATCGATACTGAGTCTTTTGCTTGTATTCTTCAGGAAAGCGCTTTCAGCGAGAGCAGTTCTGGCGAACTTCTCATGTGCCAGTATGAAGGTTTCCTGCTGTTTCAGGAAGCGGTTTCCAAGGCAATGGTCGCTATGACCATGTGTATTGATGAGGTATTTCAGGGGCTTGTCATGGGAAAGAATTTGTGAGGCAAGTTCCTTGCTGTCTGCCGGTCTGTGCAAGGTATCGATGCAGACCAGGTGCTTTTCTGTTTCAATTACGATTGCATTTACATGTGACTGCTCGGATGAATATATGGTGATCTGTTGATCAATTCTCGCTTTGTTTATCATGATTTCCTGCCTTGCAGAATACTTTCGAGTACCTCCATTCCAAAAGCAAGAAATAAATGAATGCCTGCAGCCATAAAACTGAAATAGAGGGCATCTGCTCATGCAGGCTACTACCCATTTGTGTCATGGATTGGTACGATAACAAGAGGAAGTGTGTGGGAAGAATATCATTCAGCAAGTGAAGAATGAGGGGCATCTGTTCCATGGGCCAGGAGAAGCCACTCATCAGGAAAAGCGGTACTGATATGACCGCAATGAACTGAAGAGCCTGCAGCTGTGTTTTCAGGAAACTTCCTATCAGTAATCCAATCTCTCCAACAACCAGAAACGCAGGTAACCCCAGAAGAAAGAGATTCAGCAGATGAGAATTCTGCATCAAGTGGAATGTCCTGTAAGGAATCGTCGGAACAAACAGGTAATAGATCATAAAGAGGGAATAATAGGGCAGCAGTTTTCCACCGAGTGCCTTCAATACATGATGATTGGAAGTCTCATACCACTCGCCAACCGTGTTCTTTTCGAATTCAAGGGCGGTTGATTCTGAGATGGAGATGAGCATCAATTGATGAAGAATAAGCAGGAAAAGTCCAACCAGCAGGAAACTTCCATATCCATAACCAAAATTACCGACAGGTGAGATATCCACGGTCACTGGCATGGATTGCTGTAAAGCTGTTTTGGGATTTAACCCCCGTGCTTCCCATGTTTTCAGCAGGATACCGGTTGATAAGGTCTGGTTGATCTGCAGGAATCTTTTATTCAATTCGTTTCCAAGAATGAAGCTTCCTGTATTGATGTAAGCAGGTATCACGACCTGTTTGCCCTGCTTGACATCCTTTTCCAGATGAGAAGGCAGGATGAGATATCCGGCTATTTTTTGCTCTTCCAGCAAGCGCTGCGCTTCATCCACATCATTGATCGGTTGCGTAACCAATACAGGATCGGCTTCGAGGTATTGCCGATACAACCTGGAAAACTCAGATTGATCTCTGTCAATTACTGCGATCTCTGCTTTGGTGACTGTATTATGGACATAGATGGAGCCATAAAAGAAAAGATATAATACGGGAGCGATCAATACTATCAGCAGTATCGCCCTTTCTCTCGATAGTATGTACCATTCACGTTTTGTCAGGAAATTCCACATTTTCATGATAGTATCTCCCAACCATTCGGATATAGCTTATGGACGAATTTGCTGATCAGGAGCAGACAGAAGAGGCATAGTAGGAAGATGCCAATACCCGGAAACCTCGAGAGCATCACAGTTGCGCTGCTTCCCTGCAGATAGAATTGCAGAAAGGAAGGCAGGAAATGCGTGGTTGGCATGGCAAGAGCGAATATTCTGTGTGGAAGCGGCATTTCCCAATATGGGTAAGTATATCCTGAGAATGCGAATGCCGGTGCCATGATAAAGACAGATACCACCGTCGAGATCATGGAATCCTTGATCAGTGCTGATATGGCAAAACCTATGGAGTAACAGGAAATGACGAACAATTCCCATAATAGCAAGCCCATCAGCAGATTTCCCCTGACCGGAATGCCGAACAAGGGGAACAGAATCAACCAAAGCAAGAAGCCTTGGATGGTGTATACAACGATAATTGGGGTCAGTTTTCCTAAATAAATTGTAAAGAAAGAGCCTTCTTCCTGCTGTTCCTTATGATTTCTCTTCTTCGTACAGAAGGCTGTTGCTCCCAGCATGACGATCAGCATCTGGAACAGGCTGATAATGGCTCCAGGCGGTAGAAACCACTGGTAGTTGAAACTGGGATTATACAGGTTATGATAGTCCAATGCCAAAGGCGGGTAGTTCTTTTTCAAAGCTATGGATTCATGCCGGATACTCATCAGTTTTCCGGCTTCCACCTCACCGCTTAACTGACCTATAGTTTCTACGATAGCCTTCTGGATGGATTTTCCCACCACGAGGTTCGTACCGTAACTATAGGCTTTCAAGACAGGCTGGTCTCCATGCTTCCAATTCTTTTCAAAATCACGCGGTATCAGTATCAGGGCATAGGCTTTTCTCGTTCTCAGGTCATGATAGCCGGTTGAGATATCATCAGTTCTATCCATGATATGAATGAACCTGTGCTGAGCCAGCATTCTCGATAATCGCAGAGACGAAATACTCTTGTCCTGGTCAACGATGACAGTTGGCATCTTCATCAGGACATGCCCGTCATAGATATAACTGACCAGCAAGGCAAATACGATGGGAAGAATATACAGTGCCATCCAGTTAAATGCATTCCGGTGGTGATATCCCCATTCCTGGTGTGCGATTTGCCTTATGCTTCGATCCATGGTGATTCTCTTTTTCCCTATCAATGTTTTGGAATAGTAAGACGTGCACTCATGCCGGGACGTAATCCATCAACAGGTTGCAAAGGCGTTAATTGGATTTGGAATGATTTGAGATCGAAACTTCCCTGCTCAGATGTAGCCTTCTTGGTGGCAAAATCTGCCACAGGACTGATATAACTCACGACAAACGGGATTCCCTTTTTGCCGATAGCCGGAATCTCAGCTTTGATCTCATTCCCTTTCTTCAGGTATGGAAGCTTGTCTTCGCTGACATACACGACAATCCAGCATTTCTCCAAATCCACGATTGAAAGAATTGGATATCCTGCTGCCACCATCTCTCCCGCATCTGATATCAGGTTATCCACTTCTCCATTCTGCGGAGCCTTGATCGTGATTTCATCCAAATACGACTGGCTTTCTTTCAGCGTATTGACTGCACGTTCGTAATTACCTCTTGCCGCTTCGATTTCTTCCTTGCGAGCTCCTTCCTTTGCCATGTTCCATTTTTCATAAGCAGCCTCTTCCTGTGCCTTGGCTGCCAGGTACTTGGCTTCCATCTCGTCAAAAGCCTGTTTGGAGATGCTCTTTTTATCTACCAGTGCCTTCATTCTTTGATATGACTTCGTAGCAAAATCCGCTTGCGCCTTGGCTGCCGTGTACATATCATAGGCTGCCTTCACATCCTGCGGACGGGCACCATTCAAAGCCATATTGAGCATTGCCTTTGCCGACTCCACAGCATCTTTTGCCTGCTCGACCTTCGCTTCTATCTCAGGTGAGTGCAATCTCGCCAGTACCTGACCCTTTGTGACGGAATCTCCTTTCTCCACATAAATGGAATCGATTCTGCCGGGTATCTTGGAACTGACATCCACCTGTGTGGCATCGATCTCACCCAGGATATATTGAGGCTTCGGATGAATCACCGCGAAGATATAGAATAAAATGATGGCGACAATAACGATGAAAGGGATAATGAACAGTGGATTTATTTTTTTTATCTTACTCATGAATTCTCCTTATCAACCAGGATTCCCAAAGCTTTGCGAAGTGCTGTCTCCTGGATATGAACATCGGCAAGTGACTCGATCCAATTCGAATAGGACTGCTGCCATAGGGTTTGCGCATCCAGAACATCGCTGCTTGTCATCACTCCCTCATGGAATTGCTCATTTGCATTCCGAAGGTTTTCTTCAGCCTGTTCCAGGGAAATACGGGTGAGATCGGTTTTCTTTTTGGCTACATCGTATTTCATCTGAGCCTGTCTCGCTTCCAGGTTCACCATTTCCGTTGCTTCGGACAGCTTCGCTTCCAGCGCATTTTTCCTGTGTCTGGCAGCGCTCACCTCGAACCCTCTTCCATTCCAGTCAAATAACATCCATTGTGCCACGATGCTGACTTGCCAATCATGTCCGAACTCTTTTTCGAAGCTATTATAGGGATTGGGATTCAGGTATGTGTAATTCCCCTGCAGTAGTATATTCGGGAAATAGGTTGATTTTGCCAGGCGCAGCATGGATTTACTGATGCCAATACCCTCTTTGATCTGCATGATCTCGGGTCTCTTGGTTGCAATTTCACCACTATTCGGCTGAACAGCCTGAATCGAGGAATCTTCACGCAATGAATCCGATAGCGGAATACTGTCATCCAAAGCAAAACCGATTAACTGGTTCAGCGCCATCCTGGACAATTTATAACCATTCTCCGCCTGCATCACCTGGATGTCTGCATCTGTCCTTTTCACTTTAGCCTTCAGGTAGTCATTTTGCGTAATGACTCCCTGGTCGAGCATATTCTCCAGATCAGTCAGATGAGAAGTGAGCATATCACGGTATTGCCTTGCCAGTTTCACTTTTTCAGCAACCGATACAGTCGTCCAATAGGCAACATCTGTCTTCATCAGGATCTCGGACTTGATTTGTACCAAGCCTGCTTCCGACAACCTGCGGTTGGCTTTGCTGATCTGGTATTGGTCAATGATCTTGCCACCTGTGAAAAGCGGTTGCGTGGCATTGAAGCCCAGGACATAATTATTCTTCTCACCGAGTTTCAGGTCGAGGTCATTGGGTAATAAGCCCTGCTGTGCCAATGCTGCCAGTGTCTGGTAGAAAGGATCGGTCATGACAGCCGGATTTGCCTGTGCCATACCTGCAAGGACCTTATCGAGACCCAAATTCACATCATATTCCATCTGCTTGTTCATTCGGGTGTAATCACCCATGAACTGGATGGAGGGAAGGAACTTGGTAAAGGAATCCCTCTGCATGCTTTTCGCTGCTTCAACGGATTCATTCCCGGCTATGATCTGCTGGTTATGCTGTAGGGCAAGCTGTCTTGCTTTTTCAAGTGACAGGCTTTCCTGTGCGATCAGTACCTGATAACAGGAAAGGAACAGGAACGATACAAGGAGGATGTGAAGCAACATCCGTTTTTGTTTCAACATGATACCACTCCGATCGAAATGTTAATTGTTCGAGTCAATCCGTAAACCATCTCTTACAATATCGATGAAATTGGTTGTGACTTCCTGCAATGAAAGCTTGGAATTTCCAAGTGCCCACTGGGTAAGTGCAAAGTCAGTAGTCCCCATGATCATGAGTGCAAAAGTCTTGGGGTCGATCTTACGGATACTTCCTTCCTCAATGGCGTCCTTCACGAGTGTTTCGACATATTCGAGGAATTCGTTCATCGGACCATAAGACGGATACTTCTTGTAGAATTCCTGGCTTTGGCGAATCTCCACGACCATGAATCTCACGACATCCGGATTCTTCATGAACAGGTCTATCTGCAATTCAGCAAATTTGAAGAGTTTCTCTCGTGCAGTCGCTTCCTTTGCGATCTTCTTGCGTATCTTGATCAGTTTGTCTTCCAGCATTTCACGCATGGCATTGATCAGAAGGTCATCCTTGTTCTTGAAATACAGGTACACAGTACCGTCAGCAACCTCTGCCTTTTTCGCTACGTCAGAGATCTTTGCCTTCATGTATCCTTTGCGGGCAAATACATTGATAGCAGAATTAATGATGGCATCCCTTTTCGATAATTGCTTGGGTGACATCGAATTTTTCAGTGTATTCATAATCACCTCCATTAATGATTATATTTAAAAAACTTAAAAACTGAAACTTATTCATATGAATGAATGACCATTCACTTTTAACCCTATATACCATTTCCGTTCTCTTGTCAATGGAAAAATAAAAAAGCGAATCTTTAGCTGTTATTCTATGTTCTCTCAAGTGCGACGGCAGGGCTTTAAAGTATCGGAACGATGTAATTTATGTAGCAATTCTCTGAAATGCTTTATTATATGTAATATAAAGGAGTGAAAAATGAAACACAATGTTGGAAAAACAGATAGAATCATACGGATCATACTTGGTATCATTGGGTTTGCGTTAGGTTTCTACTTTCATACATGGTGGGGATTGTTCGGTTTGATTCCCTTCATTACAGGCATCATAGGCTGGTGCCCAATATATGCGATCCTTGGTATCAGCACTGCAAAGAAATAGAACGGAACAGGGGCTTGTCATTTGATAAGTCCCTTTTCCTATTCACTCAAATAAGTTCATGTCTCGAGGTATAGGGCAGCCTGCTTAATACTTCATCCGTGCAGCCTTGGATGAGTGCTATGTACGATTTGACTGCAATCTCCTTGAAATCCTCCGTTAAGTAACCCAACTTCACGACAATCACATCCATTTTCATATACTCAATTTCCAGGGCTTTGAACATTTCTGTATTCGTGAAGCCTATGTGCTTGGAAGTCAGGATCAGGCTGAATTGCTTCGTTTCAAAGAGAACCAGGTCGGATTTGAACAATCCGTAATCCGTGACTACTTTCCTGGGGATTCCCCATATTAAAGCTGGTTTGCAATACATGGTGTCGAATTTCCCGCCCACTTCGAGTTTGATTCTCCTGTTCAGATGCTTCCTGCATTTCTCAACTGCCTTTGGGTCATAGATCCCTGCGACCAGCACTTTTTTACCTGCAGTTTCCTCTTTCAGTTCATTGGAGAGGAGGTGGATCATGGAGGTATTGTCTGCTGTAGAACCGGCAGTGGGATTATCTCCGGAATCTGAAACGAAAACAGGCTTGCAGGTATCTTTGAGTGCCAGTGTCAATGCTTCTTGGGCAGGATGGGAAGGGGAAGAGAAATTGAATTCATGCTTATGCTGAAGGAATTCATGAGCAATCCTGCCAGCGAAAGCCTGTGCCTTCTCACTGTTATTCCTTGTGACGACGAGTGCGGTCACACCGTTCTCAGCAGTGTCTGCCCACGGGTATCCAAGCAGGAGAGATGCTGCGCATACCTCTTCGTCCATCTCCATGTCCTGCAGCAATTGGATCAGTGATCTCATGGGTTCGCAGTCGGTTTCGGACTTCTCACCGGCGATCAGGCAGTCAACTTTGGAGGATCCCATGGTGAGATTCACCTGTCCCCTGAGTGCTATATCTGCCATTTGCGCAGTCTGCCATCCTGTTTCATAGGCATCAATGTGTGGTGCTGTCTTGAATCCTGTAAGGGCAGTGGCATAGCGGA
Source organism: Candidatus Cloacimonadota bacterium (assembly GCA_035402645.1). GTDB lineage: Bacteria > Cloacimonadota > Cloacimonadia > Cloacimonadales > DAONDQ01 > DAONDQ01. The sequence continues at coordinate 34,498 of DAONDQ010000002.1, forward strand.
GCATTTCATCTGTGATCGTGGCATGCATATCCAATCCGCAGAATACGGGGATATTTGGATATTGATGATGAATATCACGAAGAAGGTCAGTCTCGGCAGACCCGATATTCTTCACGCGCATGGAACCGTGCAGGGCGAGGACGAAGGCATCGAATGGAGGCTCTTCTTCAAGGTAGCGGAAGAACTTCGCTTTCAAGTCCCTGTATAATCCTTCATCCACTTCACCATTGGGCACAGCCTTGGCAAAAACAAGAGGGATAAGTTGATATTGCGGGAGTTTCTCGAAATACTCGATAATGCCTTTTACTATCAAATATGAATTGCGATTTGGGAAAATTTCCTGTCTATCGAAGATAATAAAATCATCAATTCCTGTGATAATGGGGTTGAAGGTATCGGATTCATGGAAGAATCCGCCGATGGCAATTCTCATAAGCGAATCTGTTCCTTTATTTTTCTAATCTTATCGGTATCGGTACGGAGCAATTCGTATTCAGAATTGTTAGAATGCCCCATATGCAGATGCTGAGGGCGAAAGAGCATTCTTCCATTGATCGATTTCACGGCAGACATGTGGAACTCAGTTGCCTGTGTGATCTTGAGAATATCGAGGATATTGGTTTCATTGATTCCGGCACCCGGCATGATGATGATCCTGTCACCTGCCTGCTGTACAAGCTGCGCAATCAATTGCATTCCCTCCCAGGCTGAAGGTTTCTGCCCGGATGTAAGAATCCTGTTTGCACCGGAACTGATGATGGCTTCCAAGGCGACAGTCGGATTGGATGTCATATCGAAGGCACGATGAAAGGTAACGCTCATGGGACGGGAAAGTTCCACCAATTCAGTGGTTCTTTCTGTATCGACACCGCCGTCAGGCTTCAGGATACCAAAAACTACTCCGTCAGCTCCAGCTTCCCTGGTGAGTCGGATATCGGTTTTCATGATCTCGAACTCTTCTTCAGAATAGCAGAAATCACCGGCTCTGGGGCGAATGATGATATAAATCGGAATGTGAAGGTGTTTCCTGACTTGCTGAATCATACCGAGAGAAGGCGTGGTGCCACCCTCAGATAGGTTGGTACATAGTTCAATGCGGTCAGCCCCTGCCTTTTCTGCAATGATGGCAGATTCGACTGAATCAAGGCTGATTTCAAGAAGTATGGGATGCATATTGGCTTATCTTTGCTTTGAGTCCACCATCCATTGCCTGTACGATGTTCATGCCAGGCTTTTCGTTTGCTTCCACGATGATGGGACCTTCATCTGTGATGGCGACATCCCAGCCGACCAGGAAGTTGAAGAACAGAAGCCTGTGTGCTTTCGTACAGAGTTCAATTGCATCCTTCATATAGGGAATGGAGTAACCTTCAAATGGGATATGGCTGTCAGGATGTTCCAGCGCTATGCTTTTATCCGGGATGGAAAGATTGTAATAACCGTATTTCTTCAGGCATTGTTTCTCGACATCGATTCCGACATAGATGGAGCCTTTGCTCCAGGAATCAGTGGTCTGGTTGCCTGTTGCTAGGGCTTGGAAACCTGTAAGATAAACCGGTTCATCGCCATCGAGGATCGTGACAATGCGCGTGGTATTCAAGGCTGTGCTGTTTATTTTGCGAATCGCTTCATGTGATTTCATGCGTGGCTGAACGAGCCAGATACCGCTTTTCAGTTTATTATTCAATTCATTTGATGAACAGGCTGTGTTATTGATGTTCATGCCTTTTTCATTCATGGTCAAGGCAAGGACTCCTTCTCCCGCTTCCAAGGTCAGGTTTTTCAGGATGATGTCCTGGTATTTGTCTGTAAGCGCATTGAGGTCTTGAAGCTGATTGTCTCTGTCTATGAACTTTCCCTTTGCAATGATGCCGAGGTGAGGGATGCAGGGAATGTTGTTGGCTTGCAGGAAGGAGTTGGCTACGAATTTGTCCTTTGTCAGGATATCATAATTCAGATCATGCTTTCCGTATCGCTTCACCAGTTTGGTTTCGGTCTTGTGTTTGATGTCCAGGTATTCACGGGTGCCAATAAAATCAGACTGACTCGTTCCCGCTTCATTCAAACCATACGCATAATACATAGTATTCAGGTCATTACCTGCAAAGACCCATTGGTTCAATTCATTGAATATGTTGGCTGGTTTCTTAGTGAGTTTTCCGAGATAGAATTTATTCTTTCCCGTCATGAATCGGTATATCTGATATTGAATATAGAGAAAGCGTTTCAGAGTCATGAGCTTTCACCTCTTTTTTCACAATCGATATACTGATGCATATTGAATGGACGATTGTGTCAATGCTTTTCTATTCCTGTTCCCTGTTCCCTGTTCCCTGTTCCCTGTTCCCTTCTTCTCTGCAACTCTTAGTTTTTAGTTCTTACTTCTTAACTTTCTGCTTTAATTACCTTATATATACATGGTCTAAAAGACTACGTAGCACTGTCTGAAAGACAGCGTTCCTCTGCAACTCTTAGTTCTTAGTTTTTAGTTTTTAATTTTTAATTCCCCTACTTCACCAACACCATTTTCTTCATGATGGTTTTATCTCCAGTTGTCAGGCGATAGAAATAGACTCCTGAAGAAACAGATTTGTCATGGTTGTCCGTACCGTACCAGGTGATCTCATGATTGCCTGCAGTTTGCCAATCATTTAGCAGAGTCCTGACCTTCTGACCCTTTATATTGTATATTTCCATTCTAACCTGTCCATTTGCAGGAAGGGAATATCGGATTGTTGTTTCAGGATTAAAGGGATTGGGGTAGTTCTGTGACAAAGAGAACATAGTGGCAGCTGCATTCGGGTCATGTGTTCCAACAGTGTCATTGCTTAGTTTCTGCAGAAACAATCCAACCTTGTCGTTATTCCATATCGTATTGTGATAAGGATCAGATCTTTTGAATGCATATTCATTCCAAGCAATATAGGCATTATTTTGGTCTGAAGTAACAGCTAAGTTTGAGGCATAGTTCACAGGATTACTCAATAATGTACCGGCGGGATGGCCTACCTGACTGCCAAACTGATCGACATACTGATAGGTTATATGAGCAATTTCATCTTCAATATGATTCATGGCAACCAGTTGACCACCATTTAGGAATCCGCAAACCTGAAAGTCTTCAAAAGTAACATTTGTATTTGTAGTATTTATCACTGTTGTATCTGCAATCATAGGAGTGCTATCGAAATTATATTTGGAGTACATTAGTTTCTCTGGAGAACCATCTAAAGACCAGAGGTATGTTATTCCCCAATCATCCATAGTCTGGTTGTGCATGAGTGCGGAATCAGAAATCAATAGTCCATTGCTATCCCACAACAGCTGACCTTGGGGAGAAATTTTCTGGGCAAAAAGCTTTCCCTGTTCACGAGAAGCAAACCATGAGATAAACATACCCTGGTCATTTGATTGGATGATAGGATCAGATTCATCGTTAAAACTATTGGGATAATCATCTATTCTACGACCATACTCAGGCCATCCTGCTTCAGGTATGCCTTCAGGTGATATCATTTGAGCCTTGAGAAGACTCGAGTTGCCTTCAGATTGTTTTATTACCAAATATCTTCCTGATATTCCTATTACCGAATTGTAAACATTCATAATATTTGGATTCGTAATAAAAACACCGTTTTCACCCCATTGTTTTTGTCCATTCACAATTTTCTGGCACGCTGCAGCAATACGATGATCTTGTTGAATTAACTTAGACCAGCCTACATAAAAAGCACCATTATCATAAGAAATATAAGGATTTGTTTGAAATGAATAATCTGAACCGGATACTTGCAGGCCCTGTTCACCCCAGAGGGTATTTCCATCAGCATCGATCAATTGGGCATAGATTTTGTGTGTATCGCCGACCGAATGATTCCAGGCTATTGCAACCTGATCATTATCACCCAAAGTGATTGAAAAGTTAGTAGCGTAAGCATTATAATCCGCTATTAGTTTTCTGCCATTTTCTTCCAGGAGGCAAATTCCATCATCATTGACAATTTGATAATATAGCTGTTGAGGTTCAGAAAAACGCCCATCATTCCAAATAAGAATTGTATCATTGCTTCTGTGAATGATCTTTGGACTTGCATAAATAATATCTCCACATATTTCCATGATAACATTCTTTCCATTTGCTTCCAGTTGAGCGGTTCCATCAATATTATATAATTGCGTTGAAATACCTTGTTCACCATTACATTGATCCTGCCATGTGAAGCAAATAAGATTATTTGATTGCGAAGCTTTTAGCGGTTTGTTATAATCGGAATGATTACTAACGATCATACCTGTGTTGCCCCATAACCCCGATCCGGCAGAATCAATATGCTGAGCAACTATATTATTGGGAAAGGAAGTATCCTGCCATAAGATACAGATACCGCCATTTTGATCATGTGTAAGACTATATGCATGATCGCCTTTGTTTCCAATACCTTGATCAATCCACATGCTTCCCCATAAAGGTACGCCTTCAGAGGATAAAAGCTGGATATGAATAAGGTGTGCATCTGTGTAAAGTTGTTCAATTGCCCACGAAATTGCTATTTTATTATCGGATGTAATTTCGCATTTGACTTCATTCAAATCCGAAAAATCATTTGTTATGAATAGGGCTGTTGGAGCTTGCCATAATGGAGCGCCATCATTTCCAATTTTTTGAGAAGCTACATTATATGATGAACCTTCTATATATTGCCAGGTACAGATAAATGAGTTGTTATCATATTTAACAAAGGATTCCAATTTTATATCATTCGTGCCCTGTTGGCTAAATACATTCGTTTCCTGAATAGATACACCCGTATTATTATATCTGATCACTGAAATTAATTGGGTATCATCAATCCTATTTTTGTAACCGAGAAGAAAACCGCCTCCAGAATCATTAATCGCTATGCTATTCACAGTTGGCATGGGTGAAAGGGCAATACCATCATCCTGCCATTGAGTGGTTCCCAAAGAATTTACCAATTGCCCATATGCATAATATTCTCCACCTCTTGTATCTTCCCATATGAAATAGCATGATCCCTCTGAACCTGCAATTAATTGTATGTTATTTTTATATTTTTGATTCGAACAAATTGTAATTCCTTCCTGACCCCATAATCTAGAACCACTTTCATTGATTGCATTCGCACATAGTAGTGAATAGTCATTTTCCGAAAAGTTGGTTGAATAATCATTCCAACAGATGACATACGTCTCCGAAGTTGTACGTATTATTCGGGGCTGTTCCTGGCTTCCTGAACGATTAGATATGACAACCGGTTGTTGCCAAACAGGTGAGCCTTGAAGTGTAAACTTCTGCGCATAAATGTCCCTGGTACCGGAACTAATATCCGACCACACATATATAATTTTACCATCCGGAGTATCAGCGGAAGAACCTAACCATTCGATCTCTCCTCCCTTACGAACTTGTGTCGGAGTATCCCAAACTGGAGCGGCAAAAATAAAAAATGTAGTTGTGCAAAGTATCACTAAAAGTAGAATGTGTTTCATGACTTCCTCCCTATTTACGTCTTTAAGGTGGGGTATTCTATTGATGAAATATATACATGGTCTAAAAGACCACGTAGCACTGTCTGAAAGACAGCGTTCCTCTGCAACTCTTAGTTCTTGGTTATTAGTTTTTAGTTCTTCTCTCCCCCTACTTCACCATCACCATTTTCTTCATGATGGTTTTATTTCCAGTTGTCAGGCGATAGAAATAGACTCCTGAAGAAACAGATTTGTCATGATCGTCCGTACCATACCAGGTGATCTCATGGTTGCCTGCAGTTTGTCTATCATCCAGCAGTGTCCTGACCTTCTGTCCTTTCACGTTATAGATATCAAGTTTCACATTTGCCTGTACAGGTAATGTGTATTTAATGGTTGTTTCAGGATTGAAGGGATTGGGGTAGTTCTGTGACAAAGAGAACAATGTTGCAGGTGTAGTCGGATCATGTGTTCCAACAGTCTCATTGTTCAGTTTTTGAAGGTAAAGACCTTTTATGTCTGAATTACTGGTACTTTGATTATCGAGCCTGTTGGCATATTCTGCCCAGGCAATATATGCATTCTCACCATGTGAGACAATGTTGGATGAACGTATGAACGGGAAGGGTGTGTGAATCAAAGAACCATTTGCAGAACCGATAAGGATGCCATTGTCAGCCATATACAGATTGTGCAGAATGGATTCACCGCTGTTCGTGACAACTGTGAACAGGTAACCGCCATTATCAAATCTGCACCCGCTGAGATCATCGAAATAACTGACATTGGGTGTGCCCAAGAAAGGTGTATTATCAGCTATCATGGTTCCAGCATGATCGTATATCTTGCTCAGCAGTCCTGAAGCGGGTTGTGACTCGATACTCCAGCAGAACAGGATTTGATTATCTGATAGGATTTGAAGACGCTGGAAGAGTTCTGTGCTCTGGTCAAAGACCACAATGCTATTCGGATTCCACATGACCTGTCCGTTTGCGGAGATTTTCTGTGCATATAGCTGATAACTTACAGCACTCCTGTTATCCAGCCACGAGAGGTAAACACCTTCTTCATCAGATGAGATCAGAGGTTCGTATTGTGAGTTGTAAGCTTCATAATCATCCACATTCCTACCGTACTGAGGCCATCCAGGAGCAGCAATGCCTTCAGGTGTCAGGTGCTGCACTTTCAAACGCATGCCCGAATCATCATATTCGGTCCAAGTAAAGTACCTGCCTGAACTAACCATGTTTACTTCATAAACCCACCGATCCGGATCGGATATATGAACACAATCGGCAGACCACTGCAACTGACCGTTCACAACCTTCTGCCCCATGATGGCGCTATTCGGGTCATCCTTGTTATCGAATCTGATCCAGGCAAAGTAATAGGCACCGTCTTGATACGTGATACAAGGCATGATTTGCGAGATGGATTGAGGTCCGGATATATTCAGTCCATTCTCGCCCCAGAGCGGGTTACCCTGTGCATCGATCAACTGGGCTCTAAGACTGAATTCCGGGTTGGCATTCACTTCCCAGGCAATTGCCACTTCGTCGTTTTCTCCAAGGCATACGGTGTAATGCGATTCATAAGGGCTTAGATAAGCATTCAGCGATCTTCCGTTCACTTCCAAAAGGGGAACACCTTCTTCATTGATGATCTGGTAATAAATACAATTACGATCATTGAAACGCTTGTCCTGCCAGAAAACGATGGTATCATTACTTCTATGGAGAGTTTTTACGGATGTAAAATCTATCGAATTGGATATACCATATATGATGGATTTTCCTCCATTGTCGAGTTGTGCAGTTCCGTTTACGTTATAAAGCTGAGAATATATACCTGCATTCCCGTTCCTGAAATCCCACCAGGAGATATGGAGCGAATTACCATTCACCAGCAGGTTGAAATCCGTATCGTATTTGGCATATTCGGTTGTCAGGACTCCCTGCTCCCCAAACATCATGGAGTTATCAGCCCCGATATGAAAGGCATGAATGCTCGTTATGAGCGGATCTTCCATGGACTGGTAACGATAGGCTATATAACAGCCGCCATTCATATCGCTCACCAGGGTATAGGGCAGAGTCCTGTTGCAAATAATGGATAGCGGGAGTGTTATTGGACTTCCATCCAAGGTTCCATCACCGTTGCATTTCTGGAACATCAGGTTCTTTTCATACGTGATGTCATCAACAACTTCCCACGTGACGTCGATCTTGTTATCGAGTGTCACTGCGCATTGGGAGTTCAATACATGCTTTCCAGTAATATATGTGTCAGGGATAAGAGGTTCATCCCAGTATGTATGAGCGCTGCTGTCGATTCTTTGCATACTGATATGGTTTTCATCTCCATCATAGTAGTTCCAAGTATAGATATAGGAAGCGGCAAGATAAGGTTTGAGAGATGTGAGTGTGACCTTGCTGTGTCCGGGATCGATCTGCAGGGGAATATCCCACGACATATTCCCGTAATCGTTATAGTGATTGATAAATGAATAGACATTGCCACCGTGCTTATAGTTGTAACCCATCATGAATCCGTTGTAGGTATCATTGACTACCAGGGCATTGGTATCATCATAAGGCATGAATGTAAGCTGTTTCCCTTCGGTAGTCCATTGCTGCGCCCCTAATGAATTCAGGCATTGCCCGTATATATCGAGATTGTTGTTGCGGTAATCTTCCCAGAAGATATAGACACGACCATTATTGCCCGCTACCAGTTTCAAATCATATTTATAGTTCACTGATGAATTCACCAGCTTCTTACCGGTTTGCCAAATCACGGTTCCGTTCAGATTGATTCTCTGCGCATAGATATTTCCGTAGGAATTCTCGGAATAATCGATCCAGCAAATGACCAGTTCAAAGGTGCTCGCCCTGACAATGCACGGGAATTGCTGATTTCCACCACCATTATCCAGTGCCAGTGGCTCGAGCCATAAAGGATTTCCCTGCTTGCTGAATTCCTGGCAATAAACCATCCTCGAACCGGTATGCATATCTGACCAGGTGTAGATGACATTGCCGTCATTGGTTTCAGCAGCATTACCCTTCCATTGGATGTCATCACCATGCCGGATGCATGTGGGTGTATTCCATACTTCTGATGCGGAAAGTGAAATGATGAATGTGAAAATAGCGAAACAAAGGACAACAAATCTCATAATAGCCTCCGTACAGATCGTGAATTTCCAAACATATTTATTCATGTAATAAATGTTCCTTATTCATATGAAAGTTGAAATATGGTTGTAAAGGTTGAAGATATTCATTAGAAATTCAATATGGCAAAACGGGACGACCGGAATGGTGCCCTTGGAACACCTCACCAGTGAGGTGGTTTGATGCACCCCGTGCATCATAAAAGAATGGGCGGACATAACGATTTATATGAATAACCATAGACATTCCCATGGTTATCCAATGGAAAAGCAATGGCAATCCTATGGCATTCCAATCTCGAGGGATTGGAAAGAGATTGGTATGGGATTGGAATCCCATTGGAAAGGGATTGGTATCTTTAATGATATTCTTTGAAATGCGATAAAACACTCTTGGAACGCCTCACCCCGTGAGGTGGTTTGATGCACTCTGTGCATCATGGGGGCTGTGTGAAGATAGCACAATTTGAAAGGTATGAATCACAATTGAATATTGTAACCTGAAGAGTATAATGTAAAGCAGGACTCCGTTCCTGCTGAGATGGTTGATGCGACCAGGATGGTCCCCCGTTTCTTTAACAACAAATAATACTTGCCAAAATAAAAGTATTTATTTGTTTCTCACTTATTATGATAACAATTAATACATGGGAGGGAAGATGAAGATTTCAAGAATAGACATTCAGAATTTTAGGAAACTCAAATCATGTAGTATTGATTTTGGTGATAGAGAAACAGTCTTTGTAGGGGCTAATAATAGCGGTAAAACATCTGCTATGGATGCTTTGATTTACTTTTTAGCACAAAAAAACAAATTTAAGACAACTGATTTTACACTATCAAACTGGAACCAAATAAATCAGATTGGTATAAAATGGATAGAAAATGAAAAAGATAAAGTAGATTTCGCAGTAGATTCATGGCGCATCTTTTCTCCGTTTATGGATGTCTGGATTGATGTTGATGATAATCAAATAAACTATGTAAGTCATCTTATCCCTACGCTTAGCTGGAAAGGTGGTACACTTGGGGTAAGGCTGAGTTATGAACCCAAAAACGTTGAGAGCTTATATAAAGACTTTGTAGAAAAGTTTAATGAAACTAAGAATGCAAAGGACTTGAGTGAAGAAGGTGATTCATTGAACTTATGGCCTTCTTCCATGAAAGAATATCTTGATGAAGAACTACAAAATCAATTTACAATAAAAGCATATCTTCTAGATCCTATTAGATTTGATGAGACAATTGTTCATCCACCATTTCTATATAATGATAGTATGCAGATTGATGGTGAACCCTTTAAAGGACTAATCAAAATTGACACTATTAATGCTCAAAGAGAGTTAAGTGATGTTAATAGAGATGAAGGATCCTCGTTAAGAACATCAGATAAGTTATCATCCCAATTAAAGGATTACTATCAAAAACATCTCGACCCATATAATTCTCCTGATAGTAGTGATATTGCTGTATTGAAAGCTATTGATGAGGCTACTCAGAAATTTGATATTAAACTAAATCAAAGCTTTGCAAAAGCTTTGACAGAGCTTCAAGAACTGGGTTATCCGGGATTGAGTGATCCCAAAATTGAACTTACTTCAAAGGTTAATCCAATCGAACTGTTGGATCATGATACTGCAGTAAAGTACTCGATAGGCAAAAAAAGTGATCGTGGAGATCCCATCATTTCATTACCAGCTCAGCATAATGGTCTTGGTTATCAGAATTTGATTTCTATAGTATTTAAACTTATTCGATTTAGGGATGAATGGATGAGGATTGGAAAATCAAAGAACGATAGTGACCCGATAGAACCGCTTCATATAGTCCTAATTGAAGAACCTGAAGCACACTTACATGCTCAAGTCCAACAAGTCTTTGTTAGAAAAGCATATAAGGTGCTTAGGAATCATGAACGCCTTGGAGAGAAGATAGCATATCAAACGCAAATGGTTGTAAGTACTCATTCAAGTCATATTGCACATGAAATTGATTTTGGAAAGCTTAGGTATTTTAAAAAGATTAAAATGGAACGTAGCGAAGATGTTCCATATGCCAATATTATAAACTTATCTACTACTTTTGGGAACTACAATGAGACTTCAAAGTTTGCAACCAGATATTTGAAAACCACTCATTGTGATCTTTTCTTTGCGGATGCTGTAATACTTGTTGAGGGTTCTGCAGAAAAAATGTTGTTTCCATATTTCATTAAAAAAGAATTCAATTTCTTAGAAACAAGGTATATCTCAATTTTGGAAATAGGTGGAAGCCATGCACACAGACTTAAGGAACTAATTGAGATATTAGGTATTTTCACATTAGTAGTAACTGATATTGATACTATAAATGAGTTTTCTTCTAACAAGGAGCAACCTGCTCGTAATTTAAGATATAGAACAAGGAACAATACTCTAAAAAATTGGATTCCTAAAAAAGAACAATACGATGATCTTCTTGCTTGTAGTGAAACTGATAAGATAGTTAAAAATGTTAGAGTAGCATATCAGACATCTTTTATGATAGACTTTTGTGATTCTAAGCATGAAGTATTTCCCTACACATTTGAGGATTCACTTGTATTGTCAAATATTGATTTGTTTAAAAATCTTAGTAATGCAACCGGTTTGCTAAATGAGATGATTAAATCTATTAACAAGGAATCGTTTGATGACATGAATGAAAATTTGTTCAAAGCTCTTTCGGAGGTCGGGAAAGCAGATATGGCATTGAATCTTTTGTATCTAAAAGATCCTGAAGAGCTAGTACCTCCATTTTACATCGCAGAAGGTCTGAAATGGTTGGAAAAATGTCTGTCTAAAATCGACGATGAATTTGAAGTCATTGAGGATAAAGAAGATGGAACAGAGTAATATTTTTCCAGATGTTTATAACCAGATTTATCAATGCTTGAGCATAAAAAATCCTAAAAGCTTTTTCTTATTTGCTGGTGCAGGAACAGGAAAAACTAGAGCCTTGGTTCATACTCTTAAACAGTTTCGTTTAGAACAAGGGAAGCAATTACGTTTATGTGGGAAAAAAGTAGCAGTCATAACATATACAAATGCTGCATGTGATGAGATTAAAAGCAGGTTAGAATATGATGATACATTTGTAATTTCTACGATACATAGTTTTTCATGGGATTTGATTAAACCATTTCAAAACGATATTAGAGATTGGGTAAAAAGAAATTTAGAGATTGATATCATAGAGTTAGTAGAAAAACAAAGTAAAGGAAGATCGAGTAAGGTTTCTTCTGAACGTGAGCTTCAGATTGAATCAAAACAAAAGCGTCTAGAATATCTTGATCATATAGAAAAATTTACTTATGAACCTAATGGACTCAATGATACAAAGGATTCATTGAATCATAATGAAGTTATTAGCATGACTGCGGAGTTCCTGGCAAAAAAGGATTTGTTACAAAAAATCCTAATTCAACAGTATCCAATTTTACTTATTGATGAAAGCCAGGATACAAAAAAAGAGTTAATTGAAGCTTTTTTCCAGATACAAACAAAATATTCTCATTCATTTTCCCTAGGATTATTAGGGGATACTATGCAAAGAATTTATTTTGATGGAAAGCCAGATCTTGGAAAATTTTTACCGGATGATTGGTTAAAACCAAATTTGAAGATCAATTATAGAAGCGCAAAAAGAATTATTGTTTTGATTAACAGAATTCGTTCAGAACAAGCTCAAATTCCATCAGAAGGGAAAGAAGAAGGATTTGTTCGTTTTTTTATCGTAAATGTAAAAGGAGATCTTGATAAAAACAGTATAGAGCAAGGAATAATGAAGAACATGGAAGCCATCACACAAGATGAAGGCTGGCTTAGAGAAGTCAAGATACTTACACTTGAACACAATATGGCAGCAAGACGAGGAGGTTTTATAGAGTTTTTTGAACCTTTATATAGAATTGAAAAATGTAAAAAAGGATTACTTGATGGTACTTTGCCATGTGTATCCCTTTTTCTACAACAAATTATACCATTGCTTAAAGCTAAGGAAAGCAAGAACGAATTTTCCGTAGCCCAGATTATGAGAAAATATTCACCTTTACTTAATTTAAAAGATTTTGAAGCCAGTTCCAAACAAATAGATAATATAAAGCAAGCCGATAATGGTGTCAGAGATTTGTTTAATCTAGTAAATGGAGTTAACAAACCAACGCTACTGGAAATTCTAAAGAAAATCAAATCTTCGAACCTATTTAATATACCGGATTTTCTACTGCCAATTTTGAATTGTAATCAATTTGATTCGTATATTACCGCTAATGAATCTGATAAGGATGAAGAGCTAGAAGCGTGGAGACAAGCTTTAAGCTGTAGAATTGAACAAGTTATTAATTATGGTGTATATATATCTGATGAATCAAGGTTTGGCACCCACCAAGGGATCAAAGGCCTAGAATTTCCTCGAGTAATGGTTGTAATGGATGATGATGAAGCTCGCGGGTTCTGGTTCAGCTATGATAAGCTCTTTGGGGTTAAAGGGATTAGCACTACAGATCAGAAGAATATCGATGAAGGAAAAGAAACTAGTATTGATAGGACAAGGCGTTTGTTTTATGTAACATGTAGTCGAGCTGAAAAGAGTTTGGCATTGGTTGCTTACACTTCTGACCCAAACAAAGTCAAGAATACAATCATTGATCATGGATGGTTTAATGAAAGTGAGATTGTAACTATCTAATGATTAATGCGAGAGTGATTAGAAATAACATCTTGTCGCGAATATTATATTATACGTATAATCATCATATAATTTTCACATTATGATATTTATGTAATCATTTGTGATTTCTTATGGAGGATTGCCTTATAAATAAGATGTATAAATATGTAAAATGGAATGAATACACATTCGATAGTATAAAGAATAATACCCTATTTTTTTCAAAACCATCATGTTTTAATGACCCTTTTGATTTTGGTTTCTATGTAAATGAATCTGAATTTCACGATAAAACAATTTATGATGAATACGGCAAACTAGATGAAAAGTTGAAAGATCAATTTCACCAAAATTTCTATGGTTATGTGCCTTATGGAACTTTATATGAAGATCTCAGACAGACAATAATAGATCTTTTCGCAGTATGTTGTTTTTCAAAAATAAAAGATAACATTCTAATGTTCTCGCACTACAGTGATCGACATCGTGGTATTTGTTTATGCTATGATTTTGATATTTTATTGGGTGAGAAACACGAATATTGGGATGTAGAATATAACAATGATTTTCCTGTTCTTGATGTGACGGATATATTAAACAGAGACAATGTTAAAAAGATATATGCTAATAAAGCTGTACATTGGAGTTATGAAAATGAAGTAAGACTGATTGAACACTGTACGGAAAGAAATGATATAAAACTAATTCCTGAAGGATTATTATGGAATTATCCAGAAAAAGCATTAGTTGAGGTAATAATTGGCTGTAAAATGAATGGTAAAAACATTAAGCAATTAAAGGATTTGTTAAGAAGTAAAAGTCATTATATTGAATTATACCAAGCATATATGAATTTAACAAAGTACAAACTGGAAAGTACAAAATTGGAATATTGAAATTTTTTGAATTTTGATTTGGAGTTACATATAAGAAAATGTCAATAAACTTATACAAAAAAAACGCCAGACATTAAAATTACTGATAAGCTATTTAGGTAGTTTGAAGTTGATTATATTTGAATTTGTTATATGGGTAGATATTGATCTTAACCATTAAGAAATATATTAAATTTGATATTTGTAATTGCATTACTGACAATTACCTGAGGTTTAATACAAATAGAGGACTAAAGAGTCAAATTCAATAAGTTTCTTTTACATATAAGATGTCGCCCTTACAGGGCTGAAAGGATTGTGGGGGCATCTTTTCCTGAGGTTGCGCTGCGCTTCACCTTAGGCTATGATATGTCACCCCTTCGGGGTTGATAAGGAAGACGATTCGTGTACCCATAGCTCACGCTATGGGCTAAAATCTTTCACCATTTCATGGTTGAGGACAGACACATGGGTCTGTCCCTACATTTTTATTAAAAGTCAATAGATGCAGACCACAATAAATCAAACTCATCCGGTACAAGACCCCCCTACCCCCCTTCTCAAGAGGGGAAGTGCCACCTTCTCTTTATCCAAAGAGAAGGAACATGCAGATGGAGTCCTGGATTCCCGCCTTCGCGAGAATGACCGATAAGAAAAGGTTTCTTGTTACCTCTTTGGCGGACAAAGAAGTAAGATATGATGGGAAATTGATAAGGGTGTCACTCCTTTGGGGTTGATGAGGAAGACGATTCGTGGGTATGAAAACCCACTCCAATAACAGGTTAGGAAACCTGCGGTACGACTCTTCATCCCCTCTGCAACTTTTACTTCTTACCTCTAACTTCTTAATTGAGCTAATCTGCTCTGCCATTCTTACTTCTTACTTCTTAGTTTTTAATTAACGAGAACAAACTCCTTGACATGTTTTCTTCTCTCGAAAATATTCGCATCAAATAAATGAAAAGGACGGTAAAAAGAAATGAAGAGCATTATCATTCTTCTTCAGACCCTCGCCGGTGTAGGTTTTATTGCCGGAAACAGGGAAAATCCGTCCATGGACAGCGTGTGATTTAGGTAAAATAGATTTCGAAGCCACGGACGGTGAACTCACAAGTCCGTGGCTTTTTTTATGGGCTGCGGATTACAGGGAACGCACTTGATAAATTGCAATGAGACACAGTCTTATTAGGGAAACAAACTAACCCGGCACGATGTGCCAGCCTTCCTTGAACTGAGGGAGTGAAGTTTACGAGGAGAAATGCAATGCAACGTTTGAAATTAGTTTGGGATTTACTGAAAGGCAGCAGAACTTTGTACATATTTGCCATTGCATCGGTTGGGATCGCTACATTCTTTTCTTTTATGTCCCCATTTGTATTGAGGACAACGATAGATTCAGTCATTGGAAAGAAACCACTGGGATTGCCGATGTGGGCAAGTCACCTGATTCGAGGTCAGGAAGGTGTAGAATGGGTATCTCACCACTTATGGATGGCAGGTTTGATGCTGGTGCTTATCAGTGCCTGTGCCAGTCTGTTCCAATATATGAAGGGCAGGTTTTCAGCGCAGGCATCGGAAAGATTCGTCAGGGTATTGCGTGAAAGGTTGTACGACCATCTGCAGAGATTGCCGTTCTCGTATCATGCGAAAGCGGAGACGGGTGACCTCGTGCAGCGTTGTACATCCGATGTCGATACCATCAGAAGATTCCTGGCTGTGCAATTAGTGGAAGTGGGAAGGGCTGTTTTTATGCTGACGCTTTCCATCCCCATCATGCTGTATCTGAATGTCAGGATGACCTTGATGTCGATGGCGATCATACCCGTGATATTCGCCTTTGCCGTCATGTTCTTCGTGAAGGTGAAAGCTGCCTTCAAGATCGCTGACGAAGCGGAAGGATCGTTAACAACAGTATTACAGGAAGCAGTGAGCGGAATTCGTGTTGTGCGGGCATTTGCCAGGCAGGATTACGAACTGGATAAGTTCGAGATGAAGAACGAGGATATGCGGAACAAGATCTACTGGCTCATCAAACTGCTTGCCTGGTACTGGGGAGTCTCCGATTTCCTGTGCATGACGCAGATCGGTATCGTTTTACTGATCGGGGCGTTCTACGCCATTGGAGGTCAGATTACCCTAGGTACGCTAATCGTCTTCACAACCTATGAAGGGATGATGCTTTGGCCGATACGCCAGATGGGTAGAGTGCTGACTGATATGGGGAAAGCCATGGTATCCCTGAATCGTGTGAATGAGATATTGAGCCAGCCGTTGGAAGAAGTCGAAGGTACAACCACGCTTGAAGAGAATCACAAGTTCAATGGTGAACTCGAATTCAGGAAGCTAAGCTTCGGATATTCGGATGAACATTTGATACTGAAGGATGTGAATTTCCATGCCAAAGCTGGTCAGACAATCGCCATCCTGGGAGCCACAGGTTCAGGCAAATCAACGTTAGTCAATCTGATCCCAAGACTGTATGATTACCATTTTGGTTCAATCTTATTGGATGGGATCGAATTGAACACGATAGACCGTCATTTACTACGAAAGCAGGTGGGAATTGTGCTCCAGGAACCATATCTCTATTCCAAGACAGTCAAGGAGAACATCAGTATGGCAAATAGTGAGGCGGCAGACGAGACCATATATGATGTCGCTTCCGTGGCTTCCGTTCATGATGCCATCCTTGCTTTTGACCAGGGATATGAGACACCTGTTGGTGAAAAGGGTGTGACACTTTCAGGCGGACAAAAACAGCGTGTAGCAATTGCCCGTGCCATCCTGCAGGATGCTGCCATCCTGATCTTCGATGATTCACTGAGTGCGGTGGATACCGAAACGGACAGGAAGATTCAGGCGGGATTGAAAGCCCGAAAAGGAAAGGCAACAACATTCATCATTTCACATCGTCTTACGACATTGTCCCAGGCAGACCAGATATTGGTGCTGGAAAAAGGAACCATTGTCGAGTCAGGAACTCATGAGGAGCTATTGGCGTACGGTGGTGTGTACCAGAGAATATGGAATCTGCAGAATAACCTCGATGAAGAGATAGAATTGGGGATTCGCGTTGAGGAAGACAACAGTGAATTGGGGAATATGATTCCTGCTGCTGATTTTGCAGGATAGATCAATAATATTCCGGTTAAGCCGGTAAGAGTATATAAAGGAGAATCCATGCCTACAAGCGTGTTTAAGGAAAAGGAATACTCGAAGCGTTTCGATATGTCGCTTTGGGGTAAGGTATTCAGGCAGACATGGGTATATAAGAAGGATATGCTGTTCCTTGCATTTGTGATGGGAATGGTGGCTGCTGTGGATGCCCTGTTTCCGCAGATGACAAGAAGAGCGATCGATCAGTTCGTCACTCCGCACAGTTTCAAGGGCTTATTGCCTTATACTTTGGAGTACATTGGGCTGATCTTAGTACAGGTAGTGAATATATGGTTCCTGATTGCCGTTGCCGGCAAAGTGGAAACGAGTATCAATTATCTGTTACGAAAGAAAGGATATGAAAAACTGCAGGCATTATCATTTTCATATTATGATGTGACACCTGTAGGTTGGATCATCAGCAGGATGACATCCGATATTGCCAGGCTGGGAGACCTGATTGCCTGGGGAATCGTTGATTTCGCCTGGGGTGTATTCATGATGATATTTCTTCTTATCTTCATGTTCGTGATGAATTGGAAACTGGCATTGCTGGTGCTTACCATGGTACCTTTGCTGGTGCTGGTGAGCAGTAAGTTCCAGATATCCATATTGAAGAGTTATCGTGAGGTGAGAAAGACGAATTCACAAATCACGAGTGCTTTCAATGAAGGGATCATGGGAGCGAAGACGACAAAGACGCTGGTTCGTGAAGATGCCAACCTGGGTGAATTTGAGACTTTGACCCATAGGATGTATCACTCTTCTGTACGAGCAGCGGTTCTTTCATCCCTGTACTTCCCGATCGTGTTGCTGATAGGGACGCTGGGAAGTGGTTTGGTGCTCTGGGTTGGTGGATATAAGGTGATGTCACAGGTGATATCGTATGGTACACTGGTGGCATTCATGGCTTATGCAAGCCAATTCTTTGAACCGATATCCAATATGGCACGTATCTTTGCAGAGATGCAGAGTGCCCAGGCTGCTGCCGAGAGAGTATTTTCCATGATGGAGACGGAACCGGATATCGTGGATGGTCCGGATGTCATCACGGATGCAGATATTCTTTCTCAACCCGTGAAAGGAGAGATTGAGTTCAAGAATGTACATTTCTCTTATGTCGAGGGAGAAAAGGTGCTCGAAGATTTCAATCTTCATCTGAAACCTGGACAGAAGATTGCCTTGGTGGGAGAGACGGGATCGGGCAAGAGTACGATCGTGAACCTGATTTGTCGATTCTATCAGCCAAAGGAAGGACAGATATTGATTGATGGGACGGATTATACGAAGTACCCACTGAAATGGCTGCAATCGAAACTTGGATATGTATTACAGAACCCGCACCTGTTCAGTGGAACTGTGCGTGAAAATATCCGTTACGGAAGATTGGATGCAACAGACTTGGAAGTGGAACAGGCTGCCAGGCTGGTGAATGCCCATGAATTCATCATGGAATTCGAAAATGGATATGATCATCAGGTTGGAGAAGGCGGAAATCTACTTTCGACAGGACAAAAACAATTAATATCCTTCGCCAGGGCTTTGCTTGCGAACCCGGCATTGTTTATATTGGACGAAGCAACGTCTTCAGTTGATACAGAGACAGAACTTCTTATTCAAAAGGCTATCGATAAAACCCTGGAAGGAAGAACGAGTTTCATCATAGCCCACAGGTTATCGACAATTCGTTCTGCTGATAGGATACTGGTCATTGAGAATGGACGTATCATCGAAGATGGTAATCATCAGACGCTGATCCACCAGAGAGGTCATTATTATCGATTATATACAAATCAGTTCCTGGAAGAGAAGGAGTTGGAAATCCTGGCTTCTTAAATTTCTAAGAATAGAAAAAGGGCGAATCGAGATTCGCCCTTTCTTTTTATAATTGGTTATTTTTATTTCGGTAGGGAATCGAGAGCCTTCTGAAGCTCAGCACTCATTCTCGCATGATCGTCACGTTTCCAGCGATCATCGATCTTGGTACGGATTGGTGAGTTCTTTTTAATGTAGTTCACAATACCGTCACGAAGATTTGTCTGGTAATTCGTGATCTGATCTTCAGGTACTGAGGTCAATAAGGTCAGACCTGCATTACCCTGCATCAGGAAATCGGTGGTTGCTACCTTATACATCTTGTTGGGATCCCAAGGCTTACCATCGATATAGAGTTCGGTAACTCTATCCATGTCAGGACGTGATTTGTTGTAAATCACGTTTGCACCGGATACGAGTAATCCATGACGTCCACCGGCTACACGTGTTTCGATGATCTTTTTCAGGAAGACACCATTGCACGTGAAGGTAACGATTTGGTTATCGAACGGCATGACATCGAATACCTGTCTGTAGGTGATAGGACCGACAGGGATTTGACCCCTGACACCGCCAAGGTTCAGGAAACCGAAATCAGCATTGACTTCTGCTGTCATCGCATCTGTACACATATTGCCGATAAGACTCTGGGCATCCACATTTTCCTTGGAAAGATACACGGAAGTGCTGCCGATGATCTCATCCATACCTTTTTCAGCTATTTTCTGTTCAGCCTTGATGCTGTTGGAAATCTGTTCATCAGGAAGGAATTCATCATCGAACAAAGTGATCATGGAACCTTCACGAACAGCAGGAAGATCGTAACCTTCGATTTTCTTGGTAACCGGATCGATCTTCAAACTAATGATACCGAGGTTACTGCCATAAGCATAACCGGTGAGCACCAGTGTATGAGTGATGGGGTCTGACCAAGGCTTGGCAAATCCCTTATGCATGTGACCACCGAGAAAGAGGTCAATACCATTCACTTCATGAGCCAATTCCTGTGCATCGTAGCCCCAGTAGCGTTCAGTGGTCTTGCTTGAACCATCAGCATTGTAACGGCTTTGGTAAGCAGGCTCCGGATCATAGGGGAGACCCATGTGACCGAGAACAAAAACCAGGTCAGCGCCTTGAGCTTTGACGATTGGGATGTACTTATTCAGGACATCCTTCTCATCTACGAAATCAAGGTTCTTAATATTCTCAGGGAAACTCATTTTTTCTGTATCAGTGGTTGTTAAACCAATAATACCAATCTTGATGCCAAGACGTTCAATGATGATATAAGGACGTATATACGGTGGAGTCTTCCCAGTATCTTTATAGACAATGTTCGCAGAAAGAATCGGGAATTTGACACCGTTCAGCGTACTGATAAGTGAAGCCTCGCCGGCATCATAATCATGATTACCGAGAGCCATTGCATCATAGCCAATCTCATTATAATAGTTGATGATGGCTTTTCCCTTTGTAACTGAGCCAACTGGATGACCTTGGAAGAAATCACCCACATCAAAGAGAAGGGTGGATTCTTTGGGACCAGCCTGTGCACGATATTCCTTGATGACAGTTGCTGCTGTTCCACCGCCACCCAACATGGGAGGGAAATCAGGGTTAATGAACGTTGCCGGGGTTCGATCGATACCACCATGAACGTCATTTGAAAAGATAATATCCAGTTTCAGGGGTTCAGCACAAAAAAGCGCTGTAGCACCGAGAAGCAGGACTATCAGAAGTAGGTATATGCGTTTCATATTATATCCTTGTTGCACGGTATATACATGAATTTACCATGTATATGTGATGGAAGCAAGTACCTTCACGAAAGATTCTTTTACAGAATCAGGATTTTCCCAACCACGATTCGTCAAGACGATAGAATGGGATGAATTGGGCCACAACAGGTAATTGGAAGCATTTTCATTGTATTGTTTATCATTGTAATATGTATCCTTGAACAGATCCAATGCTTCGAAATTACGGAAAGAATATGCAATACCAAAATCAAAATAAACCTTACTGCTCATTGCATAGCCTGTACCAGCACTGATTGTAGGTGTCATGATCTTGTTGGCATAAAAATAATGATTATCGATGATGGTCTGGAAAGTGGTTTCTGTGTTGAAGCCCATGCGTAATGGGAATCTTTCGTTGATACCGTGTTCCAAACCAACAGAGTAGTTCACCACATTATCGAAGAACTTGTTTGTTTGCTTCCATTCCACAACTTCCACTTCAGCATTGAAAACTGTACGGAAGATGTTTCTTGGAGTATAACTGAATCCGAATTTCAAGGAAGTTGGTAATGAATAATCCTTGATCAGGAGACTGTCTTCAGCGGTCATCGGTAAGTCGTTACGTTGTCCCTCGCCGAAGATTTCCTGGTAATTTTCATACTTTAAATTGCTGACAGTTATGTCAGTCTTGGGTGTATATTTGAAACCAATAATGACGCGATCCAGGTATTGTGCAGTGAAACCTGCCTGCATCTGGGTGCCGTATAGATCACGAGATACTGTTTTCGTATAATCGGGAAGTATGTTGTGACCTGGATCAGCGGTATTTGTAGTTTGGTTCCAGTTGTTTGGAGCATTGATGGCTTGGTCGATAGCCCATTGTGTCCAACGGATGGTTGTACTTTGGTCATTCGTTCCAATCAACGAGGCATATTTCAAACCTAAAGAGAATTTTGCCTTATCAAGATCAATCATATAAGCAATGTTAATACCACCGGAATTCAATTTACCCTTATTGGTAATCGCATTTCTGGCAATCAGGTTAGGGTATGTGTCTAAATCACTGTTCGAGCTGTTACGAATCTCTTCCCTGTATTTACCGCCAAAATCAACGATGGGCATAAAGTCCAGTCCAACTGCATAGGTTGATCTACCATATTTCAAAGAAGAAGTGATTGCACCAGCATAGTCTGCATAACCATGAGTATTGGCTGCATAAACTTCATCTTCGACATAGTTATCAAACTGGTTAAAGAATGGAAGACTACGTGTCTCTTCCAACTGTGTAGAACCGAAAGAGAATTCCATAGCCAGTTTTGAACCTAAAGATGCAGTAACGGCAGGATTCAATTGAGAATACATAGGTCTTGCACCATTGGTGATACCTGTATTTCCCATTGCCAGTGAACGGGCATCATACGATAAAATACGATTACCGAAAACACTGTCAGTCAGAGAATATGAAAATAGGGAAAAAGCTGCTAAGAGCAGGCTTAAGCAGAATATATATCTTTTATTCATGGGTCCTCCCAAATGTATTAGAATTTCCAGTCAAGTTGGAATCTGATTTCGTTTTCAACGCGTTCCACGCGTGGGAAGTAATTATCCTGAGTACCGTATGGAAGGTTGTAATTACGAATAAACTCTTCCTGGGTCTGATACTCTTTATACTTGTATTTGAAACTCATGAACAGATTGGTTGCAATCTGGTCTTGAATCGTGAACCAGTATTTCATACCCTTCAATCCCATGAAATCAATTTCAGTATCTTCCCAATCCCAATGAGAGATTCCATGTCCGTTCCAGTAAAGTACGGATCCTGTAATCGATAGATCATCATTGAAATTGTGATCATAATTCATGGCAATGAAGTCACCGGTCATTTGAGTGGAACCGCTTGCCTGGTTATTTGCCATTGCTTGACCAGGATTTGTGATCGAGAGATAGGGTGGTCCCCAAACGGTATTGTATCTGTATTCAAATGACATGTAATCACGAGCGGAAAGGAACATGGCAGTACTGATCGTATATTCATCCGTTTTGGATACTGCGCGATCCATTGTTTCATCATATCTGTTAATTTGCTTTTTATACTTGGCTCTCAAACTTAACTGGTAGAAGGGACGATAATCCAAGTCACCCTGGAAACGGATGCTCTTGCGTCTGTCTGTGAGCCTTTCCCAGATATCCATATAGGTTCTACCCAAAGTGAAATAGCTGTTGAAACGGTATCTCGTCTCAAAGTATAAGCCTCTTTCAGCCTGTGCTTGAGCACTGTTATATACCATATCGGACAGAAGTGGATTGGTGAGGGTATAGCCGTAATCTTCCAGAACAGTATCAGTGAATTTCTGATGTTCAGAGAAACCTCTGCTGTAAGGATTATCGAATCCGACATCATAATTCCTGAATAAACTCAAGAGATACAGGTTATCGAATTGCGTATAGGATGTAATGACAAAAGCCTTGGGATCATCACCAAGCTTGGTGTCTTTTCCATCGACTGTCAGTTCTGAGTATTCACCCTGTATCGAAGTATTCTTAATCACGCTCATCCAATCGAAACCAATGACTCTTCTGTAATCTCTGTTATATTTACTGGTTTTCGTGCTATAGAGACCTTTGATCTCTGAACTTGCGATCTTCCAGTATTTATAATTATATGAATCACGAATGAGCATTTGTTTCAATGAATCAATGGTTGAAGGTACATAAAAGTCAGCATTATCATATACTGATGTATAAGTTGAGAAACCTACATGTGTTCCTGTGAATGGGCTTAATGATAAGTGTCCACCGGTAACCGTTTCAGTCAGGATATCATGTCGTGGTGCCAGATTAATGTAATCCTTTGCCCACGGAATGTATCCGGGTGTCTGAAGTTCCTGGTTGAAAAAGCTTTCAGCCTTTTCCAAAGACTCATTATCGAAGGAACGGGTAGGGGTGATATAGCCGAATACCTGGTAGTTTCCATCTGCATCCTTTACAGGAGAATAATGATGGACACCGAGTGAATCCACTGTTTGATTCAGGTAAACAACAGCATCTTTTTTATCACGTGAATAGAAGAGAGATGCTTCCATCCAAGTCTTTTTCAGTTCCAGGGCTCCACCGCGCATGGAATATTCCTGTGTACGGGATAAATCAGGGGTGATTCCCAGGATACGCTTCGTGAACCCATATCCGGTATTACGGGATGTGTAATAATCGGTGTTATCCATGGTGAGACCTTCACCATAGCTGACACGGTAATTACCAAGATATGCCTTAAGTCCTGTCAAACCGAATAAATCGACTGTATTCTCGTATCCGGCATAAAATTTTCCATCTTTGATCAAATCAGTCTGCTCAGTATCGAACATATCTTTGCTACCAGCGGGTGAATCGTATAAAGCACCTGCCTTGAAGTTACTTCCATACCGAACACGCAACTTGTTCAAGACCGAGGCTTCATATTTATCCATATGGAAATAGCCCCAGTAACAGTTTTCCTTCTTATTCGTCTCCGCCATTACAGAATCAGGTAATACAGTACCTGAGGCAACGATACCATAGGTCTGAGGTATCAGGGGAAGTTTGTACATGGCTTGAGGATCGTCTTCATAGGGTATACTCTGGTATTTCAACTGATAATCTACAAAAAGCCTATCTTTAATGGGAGGTTCCTTGTAGTAAACATAGTTCTTCATGTTGGAATAACCATAGTAGGATAAACCGGGAGAGTTCTTCAGGTCTCTCTGGTCTGCCAGTGTATCACCCTGCGCTCTGCGTTTCATAACAGCATAGGCATCAACGGGAGAGACATTGGGAAGACTCAGGTAATCATTAAAGAACATACCATTCGCATTTTGCGGTGTCATCAGGAAGTCTTCCCACACGTCGGACATACCTTCCTGTGATCCTTCATTGGCATCCATTCTCTGCAGAAGATATCCAATCTGCTGTCTGCGAAGAACAGAGTCATCTGTTTCTATGTAATGCGACACAGTGATCAGAGAGCGAATTTTCTCCATTGTCATCTGATCGATGGAAGATATCTTACGTAAATCATAAATATCTTCAAAGTAGGCAATATTCTGCCTGTAATCGTAAATATCCTTGGCCTGTTGTTCCGTAATCGGCAGTGTCTTCAATTCAGCCATTGTGGCTTTATTCAGATCGACCTTTGCTGCAAATAACGGGATTGCAAGCATGCACAAGAAAAGGAATAGGAATTTTTTCATCATCGTGATTCCTTTTTAGTAGAGTTAACTCAAGTTGCACAAACAAACTTATATATCTTTTATTGTAAAGTTTTTTATCCATAATCTTCATTGAATAATTTACTTGCCAAGATTTTACAGATTTTGAATCAATATAATCACTTTATGTAAAAGAGGCAATTATGATCACCGAGAATTTTGTCCCCTATCTGATCGATTCATTAAAAGAATTCTGGGATTTACCAGCTTTTACCGATTATGGCAAGAATACTATCACCTATGCTGAAGCAGCAAGGGAGATTGCCTGGTTGTATAAGGTTTTTGCGCAATCGGGTATACAAAAGGGCGATAAGATCACGCTTTCCGGTAAAAACTCCACCAACTGGGCTATTGTTTATCTTGCAACCGTATCCTATGGAGCTGTGGTTGTTCCCGTACTTGCCAATTTCAGTCCGGAAGATATGCAGCATATCATTAATCATTCGGAATCAAAATTTGCATTCATTGCAAAGGAGATTTACGATAGCATCGATGAAACGAATCTCAGGCAGATCGAATGCATCGCCAATCTGAATGATATGTCCCTTCTTATTGATCATAAAAAGTACTTTGCCCAGGACAAATGGGAGAGCCTGCGTTCCGAAGCAAAGCAATCCATCCGCAGTCGTGACGAATTCAAGGAAATCTTCCCGACAGATAATGCAGACTTGGCAGCCATCATTTACACCTCCGGGACGACTGGTTTTTCGAAGGGCGTGATGCTCCCTCACAATTCTCTTATGGCTAATGTGATCGTCGCAAGAGAGAATTTATTATTCAAGGTCGGTGCCCCTGTCATATCTTTCCTACCTCTTGCCCATGCCTATGCCTGTTCTTTTGATCTGCTCTATCCCTTCACGCGCGGGAATCATATTTATTTCATGGATAAAACCCCATCTCCAAAAGTATTACTGCAGGCAATGCAGGAGGTAAAACCATACGTTGTTCTGGCAGTTCCCCTGATGCTCGAAAAGATATACAAAAAGACAATTCAGCCAGTTCTTGAAAAAACAACTGTGAAAGTTGCACGGAATATACCGCTTGTGAAGGACATACTGAAAAAGAAATTCCACGATAAACTGATTGAAGCCTTCGGCGGCAGAATCACCGAATTTGTTGTGGGTGGTGCGGCATTGAATCCTGAAGTGGAGATATTCCTGAAGGAAATTAAATTCCCATTCACGATTGGTTATGGGATGACAGAATGCGGTCCTCTGATATCCTATATTCGTTGGCATCTGCACCGTCCATTCTCATCAGGTAAAGTCGTTGATTTTTTGAAAGTGACCATTGATTCTCCCGATCCCGCGAATATCCCTGGTGAAATCATTATCGAAGGCGAGCAAGTCATGAATGGTTATTACAAGAATCCTGATGCGACAAAGGATGTCTTGGACGATAGGAAAAGATTGCATACAGGTGATATCGGTACCATGGATAAGGATAATTTTGTCTATATCAAGGGAAGGTCAAAGAACATGATACTCGGTTCTTCCGGAGAGAACATCTATCCTGAGGAAATTGAGCAGAAGATGAACAATCTTCCCTATATTGCAGAAACTCTTGTCGTGGAGCGAAATCATAAACTGGTAGCCCTGGTTTACCCTGACTACGAACTTCTCGATCAGGAAAAGATCCATGAATCTGAATTAGCCGGAATTATGGAGGAAAACAGGAAAAAACTGAATCAGTCCGTTTCTGAATTTTCGCGCATCGGACAGATCAAGATTGTTTCAGAGCCTTTCCAAAAGACACCTACGCAAAAAATCAAGAGGTATTTATACCATTAAATAGTCAGTATCCGTTTATTCAGTATTGTCAGAGAAATTGGGATCACTAAGTATCTCGGAGAACGGCTTTGTCATCTTGAATTCCTTCAATATGATATTCATGGCTGAGGTAATGGGAACTGCCAGGATCATTCCGATCGGTCCCCATATCCAAGCCCAGAATACCAGTGAAATAATGATGATGATCGGTGAGAGATTCAGACTCTCTCCCAATATCTTCGGTTCTGCAATACTGCCGATCAGGGTATGACTCAAAGCAAGTGAACCTGCAATTGCCAACACATGCCAACTCATGCCATATTGCAGCGATGCAATCAGAATCGGTACGATAATGGCGATTCCCGGACCCAAAGTGGGGATGAAGACAACGATAAAGGTTATGAATCCCATGACAAGCGGAAAATCGATACCGAATATCAGCATCATCAGTGTTTCAACGATCGCTGCTCCCAAGCAGATCAATGTTTTATTCACGAGGTAGCGGACAACCTGGTTTTCAATTTTAAAGAGCATTTTATGCGTTATTTCCTTATCCTGCCTGCTGATGGTCTGATATATCCTTTCGACAAAGCGATTATGATCCGCAATGATGAAGATGACAAATATGATCATGAACAGAATATACATGATCAGATAAAAAGTGTTTTTCATGAAGGAAGTGATGAAATTGTTCATTGAACCTTGCGACAACCATTTCAAATAACTCAATTGCGGATGCATGTAATTACTGATCTCACCTTCGGTGATTCCAAAATATGAACCTACATTGAAGGCAATATTCATAATTGCCGATTCATACTTGGGAAGTTGCATGA
The DNA here is from genome assembly GCA_035402645.1 of Candidatus Cloacimonadota bacterium. GTDB lineage: Bacteria > Cloacimonadota > Cloacimonadia > Cloacimonadales > DAONDQ01 > DAONDQ01. The sequence goes on from DAONDQ010000002.1 coordinate 62,283, forward strand.
CGAGGCTATTGAAACCTTCATAGATCAGGAAAATGACCAGTCCGATGAATATCAGCAGAATCAGGGTGATTAGGATGATGTTTATCGCATTGGGTATCTTCTTCTTGATCAGGAACCGATGTAGGGGAGCAATCAGGAAAGTGAAAAAGACTGCAAAAAACAAGGGAATGAAGATTTCCTTTAGTGTCTTTACACATACCACCAATAATGCCAAACTGATAAAAATCAGGCAATTACGGATCCATTTCATGTCTGTCATTGAAATACCTCTAACGATCTGTTCATTCTGATTCGCCTTAATCCAGATATTCGTTCACAAAAAGCGCATCAATCACATCTGTGGGAAGTATGGAAGGTGTTTGCCTGATGCGCGCCAATCCTTCAGCCGTTTTCCCCAGTAGCCACGAAGCTGCAGGTGCTGCCTGGTGAATCGGCAGATGCTGACCGATGAAGGAAGTGATGATTCCCGCAAGCACATCCCCGCTGCCACCTGTCGCCAGTCCGTCATTACCTGTCACGATAAAGTCCATGTGCTTGTCATCTGCATAGATCGTGGTTGAAGATTTAAGCAGTACTTGCGTTCCCCAAGTCTGGACGAATTTTGAAAGCTGACCGATAATATCATTTTCCAATTCATCCACAGTGATCCCTGCAAGCCTGGAAAATTCACCCATATGGGGAGTGAGAATGATCGGTTTCCCCTTGAGATGGAATAACATCGAAGAATCAGCAGCCAGCGAATTCAAACCATCTGCATCAATGACCATGGGCTTGGACCAGTATTTCAGAAGATAGGAAACTAATGCCTGAATCTTCTCACCTTTCCCGATGCCCGGTCCAATCAGCAGTACATCGAATGGTTCAAGCATTTCCAATAAACTCTCATTATCGTACATATCCTCGTCTTTTTGCGGAATGATACGCGTCATGAGTTCCATGACCTTCCCCGCAAAGACCATTTCCATACCTTTGGGATAAAAGAGGGTGACCAATCCAGCACCTGCTCTCAGGCATGCTTTGGAGGACATGAGAGCAGCCCCTGCAAAACCTGGTGAACCTGCGATGACAGCGATTCTTCCATAGGAACCCTTATGATTCAAGCGATTGCGGGCAGGGAAAATCACATCCTCTCTCGCAAGCAGTTCGGCAGATTGCTCTTCGCCAAAGTACTTATCCGGTAAGCCGATATCGATCAAATGGGTACTTCCGCAGTACGACATACCCTTGTTCAGGATCAGACCATATTTCCAAGCGCCCAACGTCAATGTATAATGAGCATGAACACACGTTTCAGAATTACCGGTAAAACTATCCAAACCTGATGGAATATCGATGGATACGATTAAGGATGCATGGGCGTTGATCACATTGACTGCTTCGATCGCGTAATCTTCCAATTTGCCTTTAAAGCCGATACCGAAAATGGCATCGATCACACATGCGCTTTTTTCCACCGTTTCACTTAATCGGCGGACACTTATCACATCCCAAGTACGTATTACTTCTATATCCATTTGATTGCAAAGTTCAAGATTCGCCCGTGATTCCTCTGTCATTTTCTCGGGGTTTCCCAATAGAACAACCTGCACGGGATAATGCCAATGTGCCAGCCAACGAGCTATCACAAATCCGTCACCACCGTTATTTCCTGTGCCCGAGAAACAAATGACATTTCCTTTCCGGGGAAGAATGTGATCCCGGATATATTCGGCGCACCCTTTTCCCGCATTTTCCATCAGGATACGTGAATTAATACCAAATTCATCCATCGTTCGTTTATCAATTCTCTTCATTGTTTCAGGAGATACGATCTTCATGGTTCCTCCTTCAGAATGATCTCCATTGTAGTACCCTCACCGACAGTGCTTTCCACCACGCGAATTTTCCCATGATGGTAGTCTTCGACAATGCGTTTTGCCAAACTCAAGCCAAGTCCCCAACCGCGGCTCTTTGTCGTAACTCCGGGTTCGAATATCTTATGGAACATGGATTTCGGCATACCTTTTCCTTCATCCTTGATCAGGATTGTGAACAATTGATTCTTGTATGTTGCCGTAATAATGATATTGCCACCTTTCTGGGACATGGCATCGATACAGTTCTTGATGATATTCTCGAGTGTCCACTTGATCAGATCGGGTTCGATTTTGAGCACATGGTCTTGAATCTTGGAAATGTAATGGATACTGATCTTCGAACCCAGATGCGGGAGCCTCTCCTCAAAATAGGATACGGTCTCCTCAATCAGAAGATGGAGGCTGTATGGTACCAACTTAATGGAAGACCCCACTTTTCCGAATCGGAACGAGATATCCTTCAGGTGATCCACGTCTGCTGACATATGGTCCAGCATGGTTCTGATTTCAGGATAATTATCTTCATTTGAAAGCTTCATTCTCAAAAAATCGATCCAACCCATCAAAGAAGTGATGGGCGTGCCAAATTGGTGTGCCGTCTCCTTGGCAAGACTCACCCAAAGCGCATCCTTTTCAGTCTTTCGCAAGAGCATCAATCCATATACACCGAAGAGGATGAATCCAATGACAAGCAGCAATTCAATAAAGGACATATACCGTATCTGCTGCAGTGATTTTGATGCCTTGAAATAGACAAAACCAAGATTATCCCCCTGGCTTTGCAGGGGAATTTCATACATTCCAAGCTGCTTGATGCTCAGCAGGCGTCTTTGGAATTCGGATAATTGGGAATAGGATAGATTCTCATCGATATTGATGTTGCGCCAATACAGCGGGATATGGTTCAAATCCGTCACAATGATGGGATAGTCGATCTTCTTGATAAAGTCCTGGAATGTGACAGGAGGAAGGTAATATACATAATTGATGATCTTGTTCTTGTATCTGACAGGAATCTCATCCATTGTATGGATGAAGTGAAAGAGTTTTCGCTGCTGCTCGAAATTCAATTCTTCAAAACGCTTATTCTCATCGATTTCAATATTCTTCCAATAAGTTGGCATGCGTTTACTGTCGGTCAAAATCACAGGATAGGTGATCTTCTTGATAAATTCATCCCTTATATAGGAACCCATCTTCGCATCATAATTATCATCGGGTATAAACGTCAGGTAAGTGGCAAAAAGTTCCGGAACGATCGTGGAGTTGATTTCGGCATTCTTTAAATAGTTATCCGTGTATGCAATATAATTGGCAAAGATCTTGGGAACAAGTTGAGCATCTTTCTTCGCATTTTGGATGAGGATATTGGTATAAACGATAAATACCCCCATCAAGACAAGAGAACCTATAATAAAATAAATTCGCATGAGTACATTACGATTCATGTTTTTTCACCAGGTCCCAGATTTCGTCCAATTGTTCAAGGGTCGATTCATAGATGTTTTGACCATTTTTCGAATAGTGATCTTCAATGCTCTTGAATCTTCTCTCAAATTTACGTGTAGTATCATTCAATGCACCTTCTGCATCGATATGAAGTTTTCTGGCGAGATTGACAATCGTGAACAGCAGATCACCGATCTCTTCCCGAATGTGATCCGGGTTATCCTGATCCAGTGCTTCGAGAAGTTCGTTCTTCTCTTCCTCGAGTTTGTCCAATACAGGATGGATATCCTGCCAGTCAAAACCTGTTGAGGCAGCCTTCTCCTGCGTACGCTGTGCTTTGATCAGCCCCGGCATCGTTTTTGGAATACCATCTAATATGGACTTTCGATGCAGTTTCTTTTCCTTGTGTTTGATCTTTTCCCAATTCAGTTTTACTTCATCAGCGTCTTTCAGGGTTTCATCTCCAAAGATATGAGGATGCCTGTGAATCAACTTGTGATTGATGCCGTTGAGCACATCTGCCATCGTGAAGTCATTATTTTCTTCAGCAATTCTTACCTGCATGACGATATGCAGCATGATATCACCCAGTTCCTCACATAAGGCATGGGAATCATCCAATTCAATCGCTTCCACGGCTTCATAGACTTCTTCAATGAAATTTGGGACAAGGGAACGGAGCGTCTGTTTCAGATCCCAAGGGCAGCCATTTTCCGGATCACGCAAGGACCCAACAATATCGATCAGTTGGTCAAATTCATTCATAATATCCTCTAAATTACATAGAGGATGAATAGAAAAAATAAAGCAAGTGAAATTTGTAGGAAACACAGAAACCACAGATAAGTCACCTTAATGATTATATAGCCTTCACCTAAAGATTACCTAGGAATCACCTATACTTTGTTCGGTCATGGTTCGGTTATAGATCGATCGTGATTCGTTTTTGCTTGATTCAAAAATATAGCAGGGTTCTTCCATGATTAGGATATGAAAAGAATATGGACTCCAAGCTGTTTCAATTCCTGGAGTCCATAATTCACATGTTGCTTAAAAGGAGTCTATTCAAGCATCCTATTTCAGTAAGATCATTTTTTTTGTAGAAGAATAGTTACCGGAAGTCATTTTGTATAGATATAAACCACTAGCAACTTTTCTATTCCGATTATCTTTTCCATTCCAGGTAATGCTGTAATTGCCAGCTTTTGTATAAGCATTGACCAAGGTTCTGATTTTTTGACCGCATGAATTATAGATGATCAAAGTGACATCCGAATCATTCTTTAAACCAAAATCAATGGCTGTTTCCGGATTAAATGGATTAGGGAAGTTTCCTTTCAATTCTGTTACAAGTGCAGGAACTTCCGGGTCGTTAATACCTACGATTGCGGCGGTTACAGAATTGGATGGGTCGGATATTCCGGTCGGGTTTGTGTACATTGCTTTTACAGTATAAATATAATTCTGTCCGGGTATTCCGGTAATGTCAATAAATAACGTATCCGTGATGATGGTTGGATTCATTACATCCGTTCCACGAAAAACACGATAACCAACAGGCTGGAATGGAGAAGAGGCTGTCCAATGAAGAGTGACTGCTGTTGTGGTTGCGGTTGCATGTAAACCTGTTGGTGGATTGAATCGCGGTGTAATATTGACAGGATTTGTTGCCTCTGATTCACCGACTGGATTGGAATAAACCGCACTGATATTATATAGGGTATTCATACCAATTGCAGCGGTTGTATCAACATAGGTTGTGATATTACCAACAGTCGTACACAAGTATGCCCAATTCTTAAAGATATTATAAGCTTGCGGCGGCAAGGGTCCGGGTGCAATCCAGTTCAAGACTACAGAGCCATTACCCGTGATTGCATTTAGTCCCGTTGGCATATAATAATCGGGCATGATATTGACAACGTTTGAACTGGCTGACTCACCGGTAGGTATGTAAGAAGTAGCTTTTACGGTGTAATTGTAGAAAGTTCCCCATAAAGCAGTGACATCCGTAAAAGTAGTATCAGAAACGAGTGTAGGTGTAATGGCAATGTTATTTCTGTAAACAGTATATCCAAGCAGTGTCCTGGAGAGTGGTGGTCGCCAGGTAAGGATAACAGAACCATTTCCAGTAATACCTGCAAGATTGCGGGGTGGAGGTAATATCGGGTTAAAGGTTTCTATCCTGATATCATCTACATAAAGTTCATAGCTGTTAGCATTGCTGTAAGCATGCCATCCAACATAATATATCCCTGAAGTATCAGGATAAACAGGTATAAGAGCTTCTTGATAGGCAGTATTTATCATATTATTGTCATTCCATATCTGCCTTGTCAGAGAATCTATTGTCGGAGCTGAACCCAGTTTAACCTCTAATTTCTCTGGATAATTAGGACTTTGTGCTTTATAAAAGAATCTCACCTGGTAGTTGATTCCAGCAGTCATTTGAAGTGGAGGTGAAATGAACCAGTCATCCATTGCTTCAGTAATACTATATACTATTCGTAGGGCATTGGGCTCAGAGTTGGGGTGGGCAGCTACAACCATCCAAGTATTTATATCGTTGTTAGCATTAATCACAGTAAAATTGGTTGGGACATCAGGAGGTATAGCTTCATCCCAATTTTCCGTAAATGGATATGTGGCTACCAATGGGTTCGGCATTGCGGTAAACGTCCAAATTGGACAGTTTATAGCATCCCCAATATCATTGTAAGGTACGATCTGCCAATAGTACACTGTGCTAAAAGTCAAATCAGGATTAGGATCGTAGTAAGGTAAAGTTTGGGTCGTACCATTTACAATATTAGTCGGTGGATTATCTGTACCAAAATAAACCTTATAACCTGTTGGCGGATTCCCTTCTCCAGGTTGCCACGTCAAAAAAGTTGCCAATGAAATGTGTGTAACGTCGTTAGCCGGGTGAGGGGAAGTTGCAGCTTGAGGAACTACGCCTGTAAGAGGTGGCGTCCAGGTAAAAGTTAAGCCATTGGGTGGAACGATCGTGTTGTTCATCGTACAATTGGCAGTATTAGATGCCCCGGGATTGGTTGCTGCCCAATTTGTAGTTGTTGTTCGATTAGTGAATTCTGTGTTTGCAGCACCTCTCAAACCAACTTGTACGGGACCTGCAATTGCGTAGTTTGCAGCCTTGCAATTTCCATAACTATATTGGATGAGATTTGTTGTTTCATAAAGTTTGATTTGAAAGTTTAATGTATCATTCGCACATTGGGTGGGCATGCGACGGTATTTTTTCCATTGCACCGTGAAGATACGATTAGGAATAGAGCCTTCCAACAAATAGGAAAGCTCACCATCTGAACGGGATTTTAGATCACGATTCATGATAGCCACAACATTATTGGTGGCACCAGTACTTAAGGCAACATTGGAGGTTGTGACAACGTCCCCCATGGCTAAAAACCCATTGCAGCTTATACTTACACTCTGATAAACTATTTCGTTGAATGTGAAATTAAATCCTATTGGCTGGGCGTTGAAGACCTGTTCATCATTAGTGGCTGTACCCAGGACTGTTCCTCCGCTAATCTCGGTATAAGTTAGGGTT
>DAONDQ010000003.1:0-68557 GCA_035402645.1 Candidatus Cloacimonadota bacterium
CTGCAAGTCGCCGCTTCTGCTTCATAAAAACGTAAACTATTTTAGGACTGGACAGTTGTTATTTTTCTGTAAAAATAGAAAAATAACTAATTAAAAGGTAAAAATTAAAAGTTAAAAGTTATCAGAGAAGATGGAGTCCTGGATCCCCGCCTTCGCGAGGATGACAAGTTGCCGATGTAGCGCCGCATTGTATGCGGTGGACAGATCGCATGGCATGCGATGGGTGCAGAAGCTTGTAGCTGATAGCTTGTATCTTGTAGGGGGTTGCGCAGTAAACCCTTTTCAATGAACATCGCAGATGTGGCATCCCATAGCCTAAGGTGTGAACCTCAGGTAGATTGAAACCATTATCCTCTTTTCTTTCCGCTTAACCCTTTATGGGTGACATCATTCTTATCGCTGTCACCTCTATCGAGGTTTGTGAGGTTATTCTGTAATTCTTTCCTGAGGTTTACACCTTAGGCTATGTGCGATTACCCTTTCAGGGTTTAACTGGCACAGATCATTAATAAGTTGAAAGCTCACACCATAGATTTTGAGTGTTTTGACTCGGGAAAACAATTCAACCTTGACATCCAAAGTGTTACGCATTAATTAATAAGATAACGATGGTTGGAAGCTGTACATCAGCTTCCAACCTTATTAGGAGTTTGGCATGAAGATACGTTTTTGGTTGCTCATTCTTTTTATCATCAGTTTGTATGCAAATCTTGAAGCAGAAATCTATCATGTCGGAATTGAAACCCAATATCTGTATCATACGATCCAATCTGCAGTAGAAATCTGCTCAGAAGGGGATACAATTTATGTGCATCCGGGTTTATACAATCGATCCGTAGAAATTCAGAATAAAAGTATTTCGTTACTCAGCCTCTATGCAATCTGACAAACACCTTTAGGAGTTAGAAAATGTCGATAAGAATGGCAGCTGTAGCATTACCCATAATAAATGACTTTACACAAGCGAATGGGGTGTTTGAATTTTATATTGAATCAGCACGCCTTGAGAACTGTGATCTCATCATATTTCCAGAAGCGATTATTGGAGGTATCGAACTAAGCGGTAACTTTACGATCGATAAGAATATGGCTCATGAACTTGATTGTCCGTTGATCAAAATGATTCGTGAGTTGGCTTCAAAATACACCATCGGAATTGGATTTGGCTTTCTGGAATTGCTCGAGGATACCATTTACGATTCATACATGCTGATTAACGACACGGGTGAAACGATACTCCATTACAGACGGATATCCAACACTTGGCTACCTCGTGACATTGATTTTGCTCATTATGCCTGTGGTGATGATCTTACAGTAGTTGATACAGCTTATGGCAGAATAGGCGTTTTATTATGTGGTGATTTATTCGATGAGGACATCACAAAGAACCTAAAATTCAAAAAACCAGATTTGTTGCTTCATCCAATGTCCAGAGCATTCCCCCTTGCGAATGATATGCAGGAAAAATGGGATGATACTGAATTTCCATACTATCTTGCTGAGTATAGAAAGTTGAAAATCAATACACTGACTTGCAATGCCCTGGATTTAGTTCAACATGAGCCCAACATATATTGCGGAGGAGCCTGGTTTGTCAAAAAGAATGAGGTTGTAAACTGTCTTCCCTTGCTTACAGAGGGCATCTTAATCGTAGAGAACTCCATCGTAATCTGAGCTTGAATTCCGAAAAGCCTGTTGGTGGCTTTGTACAATAAAAAATCCCGAAGGCATTTCGAACTCCAAGGGGGTTGGTTTCCAATGAACATTGCAGATGTGACAGCCCATAGCCTAAGGTGTAAACCTCAGGTAAAATAGGATGATTTGACTCGTGAATATAATTCATTCTTGACATCCTGTATTAAAAATTTCTCATGAAATTTACTCATTATATAGGGAGTAAATAAAATGAAACCCAATGCCTACAGAAACGTATTTGACAACAACATTGCCCAACAATTCAAGAAAGCCGTTCAAATCATGACCGCCGAACCATCCAGACTTCTCTTTTTCATGAAAATGCTCAAGAACCAGGGAAAAGCAGCACGCCTCAGGAAAAAACTCGCAAAAGAAGGTACAGAAGTACCACCATTACTGATCATCAGTGTTACCAGCGTATGCAATCTTTCCTGTTCCGGGTGTTATTCCAAATTCCTGCATCGCGATGTGAAAAAGGAAATGGATTTGGAGAAATTCAAAAGTGTATTGGAGGAAGCAAGACAATTGGGAGTGTCGATCATCCTGCTTGCCGGAGGTGAACCGCTCATCCAGAGATCCATGCTGGAAGCGGCAACGCAATTCCCGGAGATCATGTTCCCGATATTTACGAACGGTACGTTACTCGATTCTGAATATATCGAGTTCTTCAGTAAATCACCGAACCTGATACCTGTGATCAGCATCGAAGGCAGTGAGGATGAGACCGATGACAGACGGGGTGAAGGGGTGTACCAGAACTTCAGGAATATCAAGGAAAATCTGAACTGGAACCGTATCCTCTGGGGAGTGTCCCTGACTCTTACAAGAAGAAATTATGATGACCTGACAGCACGCGAGTACATGGAACAGTTAATGGATAAGGGATGCAGGTTGTTCTTCTTCGTTGAGTATGTCCCCATACAGGAAGAATGCGATGAGATGGTGCTGACTGAACCGCAGAAGAAGGAAATCCAAGGAATTGTGAATCGGTATATGGCGGAACTGCCGGCAATGTTCGTTGCCTTCCCAGGTGATGAAGAACAATACGGAGGCTGTCTTGCAGCAGGCAGGGGATTCCTGCATATCAATCCGGAGGGGAAGGTCGAGGCTTGCCCGTTCGCTCCGTATTCCGATACAGACCTGAAAGATACGACCCTGAAGGACGCACTGTCTTCCCCATTATTGAGGAAGATTCGTGAAAACCACCATCTTCTCAAGGAAACGGAAGGTGGATGTGCGTTGTGGGCGAATAGGAAGTTTGTGAAGGAATTAAGAGATAAGAATTAAGAATTTCATAGAATTTGGGACTAATACCCCCCCCTTGAGGAGGGGGGTTATTAGGCATTGTCTGTCGAAACATAAAGGGAAGGCGATGCACTGAGCTTGACGAAGGTGACACGGAGTGCCGGATGAGTTTGATTACAGGAGTACAGAGCTCATGTCGTCGTGCGATGTGAATTTCAATAGATAATTTACGGTTTATCAAATATTACTTGTCAGAATTCCATAGAATAATGGTAAATGGTCCATGTAATGAAAATTAATAAGGGGTAACTCATTAGAAATTGCTCATGAACACAATTCCATTTTTCCATTAAGTACGTATATTATCTAAGGAGGTTGAGTCCCGGTGAGTGAATCATCTCTGTTTGCTCTACCGGGAAAAGCATTTCGTTACGTTTCAGTATCTATTCATCGTTCATATGTCACGAATTGTGATGAATGCAAAATGGAAGAATAGGAGAAAAAATGCGTAACACCACGATTATATTATCCCTCATGATATGTCTTTCCCCCTTTTTTTGCTGGGGAGTATATCATCAGACAAGCATCATACCGGGAACATACCACGCAGGATCGATACAGAATAATTTGGCTTATCTGTCAGCCGGTACCAACTTTCCTGTATCACTCGACATATATGATATTTCAAATGAACAGAATCCAAGTTTACTATCCTCCATGAATTTATCTGGAATCAACCAGATTGCTGTGAGAGATAGTGTTCTTTTTGCAACAGCATCTACAGAAAATGGACATCTGTACATCGTAAACGTATCGAATCCATCCCAACCACAATTGGTCAGCAATACAAACTTCGATTTTGATCAGGATATGGCAAATCTACTTGTATATGATCATTACATATTTTCCACTTTCCAGAATAATCTTCAAATCTTCAACATTGCGAATCTGTCTCAACCAGTGCATATAACGTCTTTCCCGTTGGGTGATTCAACGATGACAATTGGTAAAATACAAACCAGCGAGCACTATCTGTACTGCACAACAAATCATAATTTTCAAGTATATGATATTTCATTCCCTCCAATTCCCTTATTGGATGACGCCATCGACACAGAATTTCGAAATCAGGTGGTAATCGGAAATGGTGCAGCCTTTTTAAGCGGTTACTATTCATTTTCGGATGATATTGACATTATCAAAATCACTGACCCTTGTCACTTGCAGCATATAGGAACCATACCATCACCTGGGCAATTCATGTATTATGCAAATGACCATCTTTATGCTGCCTCGATCCAGCAAATATCTGATTATGACGTTAGTAATCCCTATCTATTGAATTTCGTAAGCTACTACGATACAGGTTGGTATAGAATCATAGATGCAGAGGGGGGAAACCTATACCTGCTCAGTACCCTTGGAGTGCAGAAGTTGAATTTTCAGAATCCGAATAATCCATATCTTGTTGGTTCTTACCATTTACCCATGTTTGCGAGTTCAATCGAGTTTGGTGATACAAATGCAATAGTCTGGTCTCATATATTCAACCAAATCATCAATATTGCAGACCCAAGCCAAATATACTCAAGTGGACAACTCACATTACCTGAATGGGCATTTCCCATAAAACTTATCGGTCACTATGCCTATATGATCGATCAAACTGATTCGACGATTTATGTTTATGATATAAGTGATCCACAGGTACCTCTGATGACGAGTTCTTTGCATGTTCCACTCATGAATGATGTGCAAGACATGGAAATCGATGGCAATTACGCTTATCTGCAAAGCTCGAATAAAATCACAGTTTTGGATATTCATGTGATCAGCGACCCGCAGGTTATCGGTGGGATTGAAGTAACTGATCATACAATGATAGGTTTAAAAATCCATAACGGGATTGCATATGCAGTAACAGATATTGGAGGGGTCATTGCTTATCATATTTCAAATGCATCTGACTTCAATCTCATTAGCAGTTTTATCAATCCGGTAGAGCAAATCGATATCAGGGGTTTTGAAATATCCGGCAATGTTGGGTATCTTGCTGCAAGAGAAGAAGGGATTCAAGTACTGGATTTATCAGATCCAACAAACATAACGCTGCTGCAAACAATACAAATGTCTTCAAACGAATCGATCACACCCATTGCAATTGCTTCTCATTACCTGTTTTTTGGTGATAATAGTCGTAACACTATATACACGTATGATATAACAATTCCGACACAACCGGTATATGTCGCTTCATTCCCTTGGAACTGCCGGGCAAGTAAATTGGTGTCGCATGGAAACCTTCTTTATGCAACGAATGGACGCAGCATCGAAGTGCTTTCGTTTCCCTGGTTGACTGCAAATCATGACGATATGCAGACAAAAACACTATTGGATTCAAACAATTACCCGAATCCATTTAATCCTGAAACAACCATTACTTTTTCAATACCCAGGCAAACGGATGTTAAACTTGAGATCTATAACATACGGGGACAAAGGGTAAAAACACTTGTGTCAGGATTCATTTCTCGCGGTTCGCACCAGGTCAAATGGGATGGAAAAGACCAAAAGGGAAATTCCATGGGATCAGGTGTCTATTTTTATCGAATAACTACTCCAGAAGGAAAAGTCACAAAGAAAATGCTATTGCTAAAATAAACGGAAACAAGAGTGGGAGAAGCCATGAACCAACTTCTCCCACAATCAAAATCAATGCAAAATTCAACTCGAAGATGCGATTTATCGAACTCCTGAACTCTCATGTGCACTCAGTAATCCACTCAGCCTGCCTGGTGCAGCATAGGTTTTGATACTGCTGATATTCGGATTTCCAATCGCATCATGCAAGACATGGTAATGCCCTTTACTGTGCAGAAAAAATGATCTGCACTGATCAGCAGATGACCTCGGAACTTCAAAATTCAAAAGGGATGATTCTCCATTTGACATCACATAGTACTTATCATCGTCCCTGGTCATCTGTTTCGTAATATCCCGACCCTTGTCTTCGACAGCATTCAGTAAACCGATGCGATGCATGGTGATTGGTTGTTGCTCTGAATAATCCATAGCTGCGTAATCGATATCCCAAAAATGGGAACCCCATACGAGTTTCAGTTGAATCGGATTGTCGCTGTCTTCATACAGGTCGAGAGGTAACACCATATCCTTGTATGCCATGGGACCAACAATTTCATAGTAATCAACGTATTTCCAACGACCCTGATGGTTTACGTATACAGAAAGTGGCACATTCTGTGATGATATCCAACTTTTCAGCATAGATCCGGGTGCTTTTTCCAACGAGGAAATGACCGATTCATATCGATCTCCGAATAAACCATAAAAATGATTCATCGTATCATTAAGCCATTCCGTATTCTTTGCTCTGATAATGAGTTTCCCGAGATGTGCATTGTGGGGTCGATCAAAAGTCAGATACAATTCATTCGTGTTCTTTCCTGTATTGGCAGATCCGTCATCAGAAAATCCCATATTATCCTCTGCCGCCAATTCCTTCAAAACATCCTGGTTATTTTCGGTGACAGCTTCCAAAGGTTTCTGCGGAGAATGAATCGTCAGATACTTTCCATGTCTATCCAGTAATACATCTGTACCGGATGCATGATCGACCGCAATTAACTCAGTCAAATTCGTATATTGTATTTCATTCAACTCATTGGTCATCTTCAATTGATATTGATTCCCAATTGGATTCAGGTTTCTGATCGGCAGATAATCATCTCTTTCCAGACTTGTGAATTGCGCTCCGCTATAGATCTCACCGCTAAATTCAAAGGATTGCCCGTTATTTGCATAGATGAATGGACAGGAGATGATGTCATTGTTGGTCGTATCCGGTGGTGCAGGATTGTTATTAGCTTTCCGATGATGGGCTGAATTAATCGTGATTAATGCAATGACCGTACCTATTAATATGAGTGAAGTAGCAGTCCGGACGAAAGTCAATTCTTTATTGATCTTCAACGTTTCCATTCTATCGATCTGGCTGACAGGAATTGAAAACGATACATCATTACCCCCCGGGAAAGGAACAGATGGATTCACATATACGTCTATATTGCTATGCTTATTAAAGATTTCCGTAGAATAGGGCGTAAGAATCTTCAGGGTGCCTTGTAAGGAGTTTGCATCCATGGTTGCATTTGTCAGGTAGTATATCATATTCTTATTTTGTTCAGAATTCCAAATCAGATGGATCAGTTTGCCATTCAAGGTAGGTTGAGGATTCTTGGGAACATTGATTTTTTCATAACTGGCACAGGAAACAAGAATGAATGGAATGAGTATGAATATGATCAATCTTACGATGATTTTGGAAAAGAACATAGCCACCTCCAATGATTGATGCAAAAAAAATAATAATTCATGATTTTATTATGCATTTCTCCTTCCTTATTCGTCAAGTATGAACTGTAAATCGAAGAATTTTCAAGACAACCTATTGATTTCCTTACCTTCGATCCTTGATTATCTGTCATTCTATAGCCATCTATGAAAGATCGTGATTTCTGGTGACAGACATAGGTTGAATCTACCGGATATTGTCGTTATTCACTTTCTCCTTGACGTCAAAGAAGTTACAATTTTTTGATTTCAATCTCAGGAATAGGTCGGGAGGACCAAATGGAATATCCATTCGAAGTAATCGAGAAAAAATGGCAGAAGAAATGGAAGGAAAAGCGTATATTCAACGCCGTAGACTTCAGTGACAAGCCGAAATACTATGTTTTAAACATGTTCCCTTATCCATCAGGTGCTTTGCACATGGGGCATGTTTCCAATTATTCCATCGGTGATGCCATTACCAGGTTCAAGTTGATGCAAGGTTATAATGTAATGCAGCCCATGGGCTATGATGCATTCGGAATGCCGGCAGAGAACTTTGCCATTCAGCATAATTCACATCCGAGACTGACCACTGAAAAGAACATGGAGATCATGGGTAAGCAGTTCGAAGATTTCGGATTCGGTATCGACTGGGACAGACCTGTTGCTACCTGTAAACCTGAATATTATAAATGGGGACAGTGGCTCTTCAAGAAACTCTATGAAAATGGATTAGCATATAAAAAGACCTCTTTCGTGAACTGGTGTGATGAATGCCAGACTGTGCTTGCCAATGAACAGGTGGAAGATGGTAACTGCTGGAGATGCGGAACTGTCGTGCGTCAAAAGGAATTGGAGCAGTGGTTCTTCCGTATCACGAAATATGCAGAGGAATTGCTTGATTTCTCGCACATGATTGATTGGCCCGAACGCGTCATGGTTATGCAGGAGAACTGGATCGGCAAGAGTTTCGGAACTGAGATATTCTTCAAACTGGAAAATTCTGATACCATCATCAAGGTATTTACGACAAGACCCGATACAATATTTGGCGTAACCTTCATGGCACTTCCTCCGGAGCATCCACTGGTGAGGGAATGGTTGGAAAAGGAGCCTGCTGACAGCAAGTTAAGGGTTTTCTGCGATAAAGTGATCAATGAAGACAAGATCAATCGTACTTCCGAAGATACAACCAAGGAAGGTGTATTTTCCGGTCGTTATTGTATAAATCCGGTCAATGGAGACAAGGTACAGATCTGGATTACCAATTATGTCCTCATGGATTATGGCACCGGGGCTGTTATGGCGGTGCCTGCACATGATCAGAGAGATTTTGAATTCGCAGGGAAATATGATATTCCAATGAAGATCGTGATTCAGAATGAGGATCAGGATCTGGTGCTCGAAAAGATGAAAAAAGCCTACACTTCACCCGGATATATGGTGAATTCAGAGAAATTCAACGGTCTTGCCAGCAACATGGCAAAAGAAAAGATAACACAATGGCTGCAATTGGAGAATTACGGGAGTGGTACGGTTACCTATCGCCTGCGCGACTGGGGTGTTTCCAGGCAGCGTTACTGGGGAAATCCAATCCCTGTGATCTATTGTGACCACTGCGGTGTTGTTCTTGTTCCCGATGAGGACTTGCCTGTACTTCTTCCAGAAAATGTACAGATTGGAAAGACCACACAGAATCCGCTACTTTCAGTTCCAGAATGGATCAACGTTCCGTGCCCGAAGTGTGGTGCACCCGCAAGACGGGAGACCGATACCATGGATACATTCGTGGATAGTTCATGGTATTATGCCAGATATACTGATCCAAAGAATGACAACAAGCCATTCGATACAGCCAAGAGTGATTACTGGCTGCCTGTAGACCAATATATAGGCGGAATCGAGCATGCCTGCATGCACTTGCTGTATGCACGCTTCTTCCATAAATTCATGAGAGACATTGGGCTTGTGAAGTCGGACGAACCTTTTGCACGTCTGCTGACACAGGGAATGGTGACCAAGGACGGGGCTAAAATGTCCAAGTCCAAGGGAAATACAGTAGATCCCCAGACCTACCTGGATCGTTTTGGTTCAGATACGGCTCGCGTATTCATGCTATTTGCCTCACCTCCTGAAAAGGATGTGGAATGGAATGACGATGGTGTCGTGGGAGCTTTCCGCTTCCTGAATCGAATCTGGAGATTGATCGAATCTCAGCAGGAATTGATTCGCAAGCATTATGACCTGCTTGCAGAGCATGATGATTTGAGAAAAGAGATTGCTGATCTTCGTTACAGCACTCATTTCATGATACGGAAATGGAATGAGGATATCGAGAACAGGATGCAGTTCAATACTGCCATCGCTGCCATCATGGAGCACTTGAATAATGTGACGAACATCAAGCAACCTGATGCACTCACGAACGTCGAAAAGGCTGTATATGCCGAAGCATGTATTATGATGCCTCGCCTGCTGTATATCTTTGCTCCCCATATTTCGGAAGAACTCTGGTCAATGCTTGGAAACGAAACCTTCATTCATGAAGCAGGTATTCCCACTCATAAGGAAGAGTATCTGGTCAAAGACCTCATTACCTATGTCATACAGGTTAACGGCAAGGTGAGGGGTAAGTTAAGCGTTTCACCAGACATTGAGAATGAAGACTTGGAAAGACAGGCTGTCACGAATGAAAATGTAGCCAAGATGTTGGAAGGACATCAGGTGAAGAAGATATTCATCGTACCGAACAAGCTTGTAAATATCGTGATATAAACTTAAGATAACATTTGTTTAAAAGAAGCATCCCTGGGGTGCTTCTTTTTTTCTCTCATCATCAAGAACAATCCAACCAGGGCGGGAAGTACACCCGTAATAATGAAGATGGTCAGTGAAGCAGTGACCGCATACTCTCCCCTGATTCCGTAACGCTTGAAAATATGAACCGCAAAGGTCTCCCTCAATCCAAGCCCCGAGAACGTAATGGGAATCGTATTCGCAAACAGCACAAGCGAAGAGGAGATCGCTACTTTATCAAAGCGAATCGGATAGAATGTATTCAAAATGATCCAATATTGGATGAACGTGAAAAAGACTGTAATGATCTGGTTCAGCATGACCAGGGGCGCTGCTTTCCTGTATTCCTGTCGGAGTGGTTCCAGGTTCGGTCTGAGTCGCATTGCAAAGTATAGACCAAGTGGAGAAAAGGTAATCAGCAAGGCGGCGATCAGCTTCAATGGCAGTGAAAATGAATAGAAATAAAAGAAAGTTGCCCAGATAGCAAAGAACCAGTTCGTCCAAGTGAGAAAGAACTTCTCCATAAGAATGGAAAAGAAGGTCTTCCTTTTACTTGTGTTCTCGATAAAAAAGACTTTTCCAAAGCTGGCATGTCCACCGGGTATCAGGAATCCGAGCGCGAGACCAATAAGGTAGGATTTGAATATTTGTCTCTTACGTGAAGAAAAGCCTGGATTCAGATGAAGCATCATTTTCCAATTCCGATATTGAAGATACAGCTTGATGCAGGTTGTCACGACTAACAGAAAAAAGGTGAATAAACTGAATTTCATGAAATTGGCAGCCACGACCTGCATGTCCATCTTCCTGAAAATAAAATACAGGATGACGATGGAAATAGCCAATTTCAAAAGAAATTCAAGCCTTTTCCTGGTTACGCTTTCCATTTTGCCTTTACGAATAAGCTGATGATGGAGAAGAAAATCGCATAATATGGATATACCAGAAGAAAAATGTAATCCAGTGGGTGGAATCTCTCATGATGGATGATCAGTGAACATGAATAAAACAGGTATATAGGGAGAATAATGCCTGCTAAATAAACCCAGTTCATGTGATGAACAAGCAGGAACGGCAGAAAAATAAAGAAGGCAAAAACCAAAGCCGTGAAAAGTATATAGTAGGTTGACGAAAGCTTGATCTTCCCATACTGTCTGATCTCTCTATCAAGCAATTGTTTGAAGGTGTATTTTTGATTCTGCTCGATCATTGTCTCATCGGAATTATAACCGATTTTATAATCTAACTGATGCATCTTTTTCAGTAACAGCTTGTCATCACCTGCATGGAAATCACCCAAGCCTTCATGACCGCCTATGTCTTCATACACAAAGCGTCTGATTGCTATATTTGCACCGGAACAACTGAATGGAATTCCCATGCCCACGGTGGAGCAGAAAAGACCGGATGAGAATATCCGTTTTACGCGATAAATAAGAGATAGGTGTTTCATCCTTACATAACCGATTACCATTCCAATGATTGTGTAGAAGTAGCTGTTATAAGATGAAATCCAATGAACTGGAACTTCCGTATCAGTATCGGTGAATAATAAAATATCCTTCGTTGCATGTTTTGCTGCAAGAGTAAGTGCTTGTCGCTTCCCCTTTCCTATCTTTTCACTTTCTTTCACTTGGAAAACCTGTATGTTGTTTTTCTCATTTGCGAACTCATTCATTTGATTGAACGTATCATCCGATGAAGCATCATCAACAAGAATTATTTCGTATAGCTCAGTTGGATAATCAAGAGCTTTCAGAGAAGCAAGGAATCCTGGTAATCTTTCCGATTCGTTTCTTCCCACTGCGATAATTGAATATGTATGTTGCAAGGGAGTGTTTGTTTTCCATTTCCTGAACATGGCAAAGCTCATGTTCAATAGGATAATCACATAAATCAGAAGAATAACATCCATATTAGAATTCTGTTCGATAGCTGAATGTAAAATCCTGTTTCCAGTTCGTTTCCTGTGTTTTGTTCATCATAGTTCCGATACGGAAATAATGATGCGTCAGCGGATGCAATTCCATGTATGCTTTGATGCTTGTTGTATCTGTTATTTTTCCTGCCAGCCAATGCGTCTTGGTTGTCTGAGTATTAGGAATCAACGCAGGGTCGCTTGTATTTAACGTAAAACTGTTCCCCGTACTGCCCTGCCTTGTATAGGAAGCATTTACACCCAGTGATAATGGAAGATAATTGAACCAGTAATCAATCTCAGTGGAGTAATTCAGGCAGTTGGAGCCAAGTGGATAACCGAGGGCAATACCATCATTCGAGAACTTATTCCACCTGATAAAGTGGGTATATGTCCATGGTCTGACGGCAGTCATCTCAATATTAATGCGCGGAGGAAGAAAAAGTGTTATCGGTATTCCGTGTAATTTTTCTCTAATCTGCTTATTTCTGCAATAGGATAGTCCTGCCTGCAAAGCATACTTGCTACCCCACCAGTCAGTCAGTATCTTGCTTTTAGAGAACTCATCCAGAAGCAGGTTATGATATAAAGAAAAGTCACTTTTGAATTTCCAATTGAATCCGCCGAATATGAGTACATTGTCCCTGTCTTCCAGGTTATGCTCAATGATTCTCCAGAACGCATGAGGCAGGATATAATTCAAATCCACACTTCGATTCCCGTAAATGATCTCTTCCCCGATGAATCCTTCAAAGCGGTCTGGGACAGGTTCCCAGGAAAGCTTATGCATCACGATGAACTTATCCACTCGCGAAGAATCTGAAGTTGCTGAACTTTGCGGTTGGTAATAGACAATTTCGTTTTTATCGGGTGTTAATGCTCCATGTACGTACTCGAGCTTTAGTGTCCCCAGTTTACATTGTGCTTTAAAATAACCAAAATCATTAGCTTCATCATTCAGAATAACACTTCCGCTGATATCATTACCCACATGGAACTTTCCTCTCCCGAAGGAAACACCAAGGGCTTCACTTCCGTAGTAGAGAGAGCCAGTCAAATGATCAATATAGATGGTCTCATTATCCGGTTGCCTGAAACCCACTATTAATGGGGATTGCTCATAATAATGCCTGTCTCCCGTGAAGTGTCCAGCCCACCAGTCTCCATACAGAAACAGGCTATTAGCAATGAGAGACTCTACCCGTAGTCCTTTATACAGGAAGAAATAATAGTCTTGATTTCTCCTTTGATAATCGACACCACCCATGACACGAATTTGCACGATTTGGACATCATTGGGTTTATAGGCAAAGAAGATACCTTCATCATCTGGTTTTGATAAGTACTGGTTGAAGGAGCGTTTGATCTTTTCGATGGATGATACTGCTATATAGGTTGAAGAATCAGGAATAAGTACTGTCCTGAATATTGGAAGTGTTGGTTCTTCTAAAATGGAAGGATAGACTTTTGTATGAAATTGATAGTATGGACCCATTCCAAATAAAAAATCCTGCCCCAAAAAGAAGGAGCAGGATAATAAGATGATTATATATATACGCTTCATATTAATGCATATAACTTAAAAATCACTGACCGATAGCAGTTTGACAGTCGCTTCCACTTCACTTTCAGAGATATGAAGTTCCTTCGCAATTTCCTTGTTACTCCAACCGTCATGAATCAGTTTTACAATTGTTTTGCGTTTTGCTTCTTCATCGACAAAGATGGAAGGTTCTCTGCGTGGTTCATTATAAACTGTAAAGGTAGTTTTGGGTTTTGGTTCAGAACGTTTTGACTTGAGTATGATGATAATAATGATGAACAGGACTATGATCAGGGCTAAAGCCAACCAAAGTGGAATCAGGGTAGTCAGCAGTAGTTCAACAATACTAGGCTTTGCCGGCTTCGGCATTTTCACAGTCTGAAATGTAACAGCTTCTGTAGATGCCTGCGCTTGTGCCGGCTTCGGCTGCTGTGTAGCGACAGGTTGGGATAGGCTACTGTCGTAGTCACTATCGAAGAAATCATTCAAGGAAGATGAATCGTTTTGAATCTTATCTTTCAGGGTTTGCACAAACTGATATTCTCTCGAGTCTGCAGGAACTTTTTCCAATCTTGCCAGAGCCTGGCTGTATTTCTTCAATCCTGCCAAATCCTTGGCTATATAGTAATTGACCTGCTTCTTATCCGGAAAGGTGGATTCAAGGTTCACATAAAGGGGTAGTGCTTTGGCAAATTGATGCGTGGCAAAATAGAAGTTGGCGGTTCCCAATCCTGCTTCAAAAGTTTTCGGCAGGTTTTTGGGGAATATATCGAGAACTAGTTTATACCCTTCCTCATCCAACCTCATTTCTTCCCTGCGAACAGGCTCAGCTGTCTGAATGCTAATTTCAATGCCTGATTTCCCGGTTGAAACAAGAATTGAATGTAATATCTGGCTTCTATCGATGCGTGGTTCCACAAAACCTGCACCTTTCGCAGCACTTGGTATCTTAATCACTAATGTATTGGTTGCGGTATTGTTCTCAATCTGGTATTCAACACGACTGCTGAATACAATGACAGTACGATTCACATAAGAATAATCATGTGTCTTGATTACCTTGAGTGAAGGCACCGCCAACAGACTGCCCACGAGAATAAGCGCGATTAGGATAAGAAGAAACTTTCGCATTTGCTACTCCTTGGCAGTGGATAATCCTGTTTTTTTATTAATGAATTTTACAGATTTCCGTCAAGAATTATTTGCCGCACCCGGTCATGTCAACTGAACGAAACAATCCGCAAATATGTACTTTTATCTGCTGTTCAGTACTTTATCAAGGAGGTTATAAGTCTCTCTGACGTTTTCAAATAATTCACGGTAATTTGCATCTCTGTCAATTTTCATCCCCACCACTTTCCTGTCTACATTGGTCTCCCCCCAATTGTAAGCAGCGATGGCAAGGCTCCAATTATGATTGTACTTATTCAAGAGATATCTCACGTATTGAGCGGAAATCCTGATGTTGTAATAGGGAAAGTAAAGTGAACCCTTACGATAATTCGGATCCAAATACCTGGCAGTTCCTTCTCGAACCTGTCCAGGCCCAAGGGCTTTCTGTTTGGAAATTGCCAAACTCCTGAATGTGCTTTCCTGGCTGATCAGGCGATAAAAATACTTGGCATTCAGATCGTAGTGATGCGCCTGCCAGATAACGATCAGCCTGACTGTAAAAGGATTATACAGCAGAATGACAATTGTCAGGATAATGAACAGGAACCAGATAATGAATGCTTTCATTTTTTCAGTTTGTGCCTTAAAAAGATGATATTACGCTTAATACGTTCATTCTCCGGATCGAGACTCAACGCTTTTTCAAAATAGCTGAGGATCTCTTCATATGGACGTTCAAGAGAAATCAAAATAGCCCCTATATTATTGGGAATCTGTGGATTGGAAGGGTCAAAGGATTCCGCTTCCTTTAAGTGTTCCAGCGCTTCGATCAAATGACGGTTCTCCACTTCTGCCTGTGCCTGGTTCACCAGCTCTTTTGCACAAACATTCTTTTCCCTTTGAATCGGGTCTTCAATCATTACCAGGTACTTCTGGTAGGAAATATTGGTTGGATGCTGCTCACTCAATTTCCGATAACATTGCATGGCTTCATCCCAGTTCCTGAGCATCAGTTGTGTCTGCGCATAGGCAAGAAGCGCCATCTCGTTATCGGGAACAGCAGACAACACCTTATGCAGATAGGAAGCAGCATCTTCATATTTAAGCAGACTCAGAAGAATGATGCCCATGTCATACTGGTGCACCGTGGTATTTGCTATCATCAGGACTTTCTGCATCCAGTTATAGGCTTTCTGATATTTACCCTTCATCATGCAGGTAATACCCTTGTAGTGGTAATATTTCATACGGAAGTAATCGAATAGGTCTTTCAGCATAATGTTTCCATTATCTCAATTTATTGACCATAATGCGTTTGCTTGGAGTGAGAAATTCCTCACTTGCCCTACGAATGCTCTGCGTAATCTCATCATTAGAGATATCAAGCAAATGCCCTATCTCATAAATGCGCGTTTTTTCACTACTTTCCAGCCTTCCATCTAAAAGAGCGATGGGAATCAGCCTTTCAAAGATAATGAACTTCTCTCCGTCATGCAATTCGGCAAAATGTCTGCATATCGCCTCAGTCCGACGCTTCAGATCGTCCAAATCCCTGAAACTCAGGTAAAGTTCAGGTTGAGTAGTATAGTCTGCAAGCCATTCAAAGAGCATCTTCCATTCTTTTTCCCCCACTTCGCCGCCTGCCATGGCAAGATAGTAACCTGCTGTTGAGATGAGTTCCACTATCTTCTTGTCTTTTTCCTTCTTGGGATGAATCTCGAGGAGGTTCAGCAGCTCCATGTTCTGCTCCAGGAGAACTTTCCTGGAAATGGGATTGGGCTGTTTCTGCAATGGGTAAATCTCGGAATTAGAGAAGAGTTCCAGATTCCTGATGCGAACCAAATGATTGGGATGTGTGGAAACTGTATCGCCCATGGCAATTTCACGTATCTTGTCCAACTGCTTCAGATATTCGTCTACATCGAAGCAGAGAATCTCTTCCGATACACCCGATGCAAACTTGAAGAAGCACTTGCCGATCACCTTGATATCAGGCATGGCAAGAAAGCCAATCCTGTCCGATGTGCTCTCCGCATATCGCTGCCAACGCATGAAATTCAATGCGATGATGGCTGGAATTTCTTCATTTTCACGATTTGCCAATATCCTGTTCACCACATCCAACTGACTGTGCTTATAAATCAAATGTCCAATCTCATGCCCTATCACGAACCGCAATTCATCATCACCCAGTAAATTGATGAGAGATGAAGTAAAACAGATCATATGCGGTACAATGTTGAAGCCGTTAATGGAAAATGCATTCACTTCCGGTGAAGCCTGGAGATAAAAATCAATATCTTCATGAAAATCGAGAAATTCAGACACTTCCCTGCATATATCATATAAGCGCGGAGCGATAACCCGATTCAATTTCACAGTGTGAGAAAGCAGATAATTGGTAATATCCTCGAGTTCATCTTTATTATCGAATATGTCATAATAACTCGAAAGAGCAAAATCCTCTTCCAACATTCTTACCAGTTCTGTATCTGCTTCAAAACGCAGGTTCTCATAATTGAATTTCGCCAATCATCCTCCAGAAGTCATTTCAAAATGCTCTAAAAAACAGACTTTGCACTTCATGCTATTTCATTGGAATAACTGATTGGATGAGAAAATATGCCATTTCTGTCAATCGATTTCTTTCATGTTGAGCACTCCATCCCTGCCTACATCAATAAGATGATATGAACACCAAACTAATGAACAATTACCAGGGAACAACCTAAACAGGTTTCGATGATTGTTCGGTTATCTTTAGATTATACCTAGCTCATCTTTCATTGATTTCATAACAGACCCTAAGGGACTCTTCTGGACACTTAACTTATTTCGTTGACATAAATTCTGGTACTAATTTTGCATCACCTTCCCTATCAGGAAATAATGTGAATGAATAGGTAATAAAATTCGAGGACTCGTTACAATGAAAAGATTATTCTCTTATCTTACTTTGTTCCTGCTGCTTACAACAGCAATGGCAATAGAAAATACCGCTCAGACACTCCCTCAGCAAACAACTGAAATACAGCAGATCAGGGATTATTATACTCCAGTACAGGGATTAACGGGAACAGCCCTGAAGACTGGTTTACATAACCTGATCTCGACAAATACATATTCAAGTTACGACGGTGCCAAAACCATCATGTTCCAGGATCTCGACAATAATAATGGCGTTGTACGTTGTGTTTACACCGGTCAGGATTTCACCATTACTTCCGATTATAACGGTTCTTCAAGTCCCAATACAGAGCATACTTATGCCCAAAGCTGGTTCACAGCTTCTGCCTCTGTTGAGAAAGCTGATTTGCACCATCTCTTCGTTACAGAATCAACAGTCAATTCTTCCCGTGGAAATCTTCCTTTCGGAAAGGTAATTACTCAAACCACTACCTATTCAACATATAATGGTTATGTAAGTAAGAGAGGGACGGATTTTAACAGCCAGACAGTCTTTGAACCTGCTGACCAACATAAAGGTGATTGCGCAAGAGCTCTTTTGTATTTTAATGTGAGATATAATGAAACCCTCACACAGGCAAGTGTCGACATGCTTCCCGCGTGCCTGCAATGGAACCTGCTGGATCCTCCAACTGCTGCAGAAGTGACCCGAAATACTGCGATCCAGTCCACTCTGACCAACCGTAATCCATTTGTGGACCATCCTGAATATGTGAATTCCATCTGGTTGGGAACAACCAATAATACGATGCTGAATTTCTCTTCTGCTTCTGCTTCAGTCGCTGAGAATGTCGGCACCACCCAACTGACCATTCAGATTCTGCATCAGAATGTTTATGCATCCAATGCTCAAGTGTATCTGGTCAGCGGTAATGCAGCTCATATCGGTAACTTTACTCCTGTTACCATCAACTTTCCGATGAACAGCAGTACTCCGCAAACAGTTACGATCAATGTTACCGATGATAACATCGTGGATGGAAATGAAACCTTTGTGTTTGGTATTAAGAACGCT
Organism: Candidatus Cloacimonadota bacterium; assembly: GCA_035402645.1. Classification (GTDB taxonomy): domain Bacteria; phylum Cloacimonadota; class Cloacimonadia; order Cloacimonadales; family DAONDQ01; genus DAONDQ01. Next base: position 18,649 of record DAONDQ010000003.1, read on the forward strand.
TCCGGTGGTTATTATGCCATTCCCGGTCTGCAAAGCACTTTTACACTGACGGTTCAGGATGACGATGTTATCGCGAATGATGATAACACTGCTGTTACAGGTATATTTGGAATTCAATCGGTTTACCCAAATCCTTTCAACCCTGAAACCAATATCAACTACAATGTGAGCAAGGCTGAACATGTCTCATTGGTCGTTTTTAATGTTAGAGGTCAGAAAGTGAAAACCCTGGCATCTGGTTCCATGGCTTCAGGCAGCTATGATACCAAGTGGAACGGAACCGATGAAAATGGTACTCCTGTCAGCAATGGCATATATTACCTCAAGATGCGCGAGGGTAATAAGATTTCTTTGAAAAAGATCGTTTTGATTAAATAAATAGCAGACAATTTAAGAAGGGGTCAGAATGAATCTGACCCTTTTTTTTATCCTCGCTTCATGTATTTTTCATCATTATGGCATTATTATTTGACAGGTAATATCAACCTGAAATATATTATATGTAGTATATTTTGCTCTTGAGAAAGAGTAGTATTTGTTTTTCATAAAATATTAACAGCCCAAGGAGAATAAATGAAACATCCGCAAAGCATTATCTTACTATTCCTGACCTTGCTGGTATCCTCTGCATTTGCACTCGATATCAGTAGTGGAGCCACGATCACGGAAGGCTTCAATGTAATGACTGCCCCGGTTAGCACATTACCAACAGATTGGAGAATTGATAAGATTACGACAGTCCGTACCGTGGGAACCTATGCTGCAGCAGGCACAGCCACGGAACGAAGCGCCGGCAACAGTATGGCAACCACCGCAGCGAATGGTATCTATAACTTTGGTGCAGGTGATGCAGCATCAGCAACCGATAGAGCACCGGGATGGTTATCTTCCAGTTCTGCAACCAAAAGCGGAAATCTCTATTTAAGATTAGTCAATGCTGGTTCTTCTTCAATTGGAAGTTTCACGATTTCTTATGATGTAGAAAAATATAGGAATGGTACTAATGCAGCCGGTTTCACAATCCAGATGTTCTATTCAACCGATGGATCAACTTGGACAAATGCCGGTAGTGATTTCCAGACTGTTTTTCCAGGAGCAGATGCTGATAATGCAGGCTTTACTTCTGCTCCAGGTTCTACGGTATCTGTTTCACTCAAACCCCTCACACAACCTTTGACTGCAACGCAAAACATCTATCTTGCATGGAATTACTCTGTTACAAGCGGTTCCACCACCAGTAATTCCCAAGCATTGGGAATTGATAATGTGATCATTTCAGCGGTTCCAGCAGGACCTTCTGTACCAACATTGACAACTGTCGCTGTTACAGGCATTACTCAATCATCTGCAATCACCGGTGGTAACATCACTTCCAATGGTGGTTCTGATATTAGCTCCAAAGGCGTATGTTGGAATACGACAGGTAATCCTACCATTGCTGATGGCTTAACCTTTGACGGTACTGGTATTAGCAATTATGTGAGTACCATAGATGGACTGGCACCTTCCACTTTATATTATGTAAAAGCTTATGCAGCCAATGCCATGGGTGTTGGATATGGTAATGAATTATCATTCACGACCAGCGGAACCACTCCCCCAACCGCACCCGTTGCCTTGGATGCTACGGCCATTACAACGGATTCTTTCACTGCCAATTGGAACTCAGTCTCGGATGCCACTTCCTATAGATTGGATGTATCAACATCCGGTACATTTGATGTATTCGTAAGCGGTTACCATGATTTGACAGTGACAGGACTTTCACAGGCTGTGAGCGGGTTAACCCCAGCCACACCGTTTTACTACAGAGTTCGAGCTGTTAATTCAAATGGAACCAGTGAAAATTCCAATGTGATATATGTGCAAACAGCCAATATACCTGTGATACCGGATGCTCCAGTTGCGATTGCAGCCACGGGTCTCGCTTCCACTGGCTTTACTGCCAACTGGAATGCTTCGAATGGTGCAACCAGCTATCGTTTGGATGTATCAATGTCAGATACATTCGCTTCCTTTGTCACTGGATACCAGGATTTGACTGTAAACGGTCTTTCACAGACAGTCAGTGGTTTGGCACCTTTATCGGTCTACTTCTACCGTGTTCGTGCGTTTAACGCAGCAGGAACAAGTTTTAATTCGAACCCGATCATGGTACAAACAACGGAAGCTGCTTCAACAATCCTCACTGAAGGATTTGAAGGTTCCACGACTGCTGCTCCGCCAGTAGGCTGGACTCTTTCCAGTCCGGGATCCTACATCCTTTCGAATGTAGCAAATGCACACGGAGGTACATGCTACGGTGGTTTGAATGCTCTCAATGGATGGATCAGTACACCTCAATTGGATAATCCCACTGAAATGACCTTCTGGTGCAGAGCATCGGGAACAACATCCAATTTCACCATATCCATCCAGAATTCGGCTAATGGAACAGATTATACGGATGTAACGACTTTTGTAGCCAATGGTACCGATACAGGATCCATTACCAGCACATACACACAGAAATCCGTCAGCCTGAATCTCACAGGAAGTAATTATCTGCGCTGGTTTGTATCAGTTAGAACCGGTGGAAGTTTCTACTTTGACGATGTAGTGGTCAATGGAGGATCAGTTACCCCAGTCCTGCCTTCCATCCCAGTGGCTTCTGATGCAAGTTCCATTACGGCAACAAGCTTTACAGCAAATTGGATAGCCTCCACGAATGCATCTTACTATCGCCTGGATGTATCAACTTCGAGTAGTTTCAATTCCTTTGTTACCGGATTCAATGATCTGGTTGTTACCGGATTGTCACAAGCCGTCACTGCTTTAGATCCTGAAACATTCTATTATTATCGTGTCCGTGCAGCAAATACTGTCGGAACAAGCGACAATTCAAATATTGTTCAAGTCTATACAACAAGCAATCCTGTCATTCCAAATGCTCCTGTTGCTACACAGGCAACCAGTATTTCCGCCATCACATTTACAGCCAATTGGAATGCAGTTACAACTGCAACCGGCTATAGACTCGATGTATCCGCTTCTCCCACTTTCGGTTCCTACATCAGCGGGTATCAGGATTTGGCAGTGGATGGAGTTTCCCAGGTAGTCACCGGATTATCTGCTCTTTCTACTTATTATTACAGAGTACGTGCGGTGAATAATGCCGGGACAAGTACAAATTCCAACAGCATTTCAGTTACTACTACCAATACTGACCCCTATAACGGATATTACAACCCTGTCGTGGGATTGACCGGGAATGCGCTGAAAACAGGTTTAACAAACCTGATCAGCACCAATACCTATAGCAGTTATGATGGTGCGAAACTCATTATGTTCCAGCAGTTGGATAATCATAATGGTGTGGTAAGATGCGTCTACACAGGGCAGGATTTTTCAATTGCCCCAGATTATAACGGATCATCCAGTCCAAACACGGAGCACACCTATGCTCAAAGCTGGTTTACAGGTCCTGCTTCCGTGGAGAAGGCTGACCTTCATCACCTCTTCGTCACAGAGTCAACCGTCAATTCTTCACGAGGAAATCTTCCCTTCGGAAAGGTGATCACCACCGCAACCACATACGCCAGTTACAATGGATATGTCAGCAAGCGTGGAACTGATTTCAACAGCCAGACAGTGTTTGAACCTGCTGACCAGCATAAAGGTGACTGTGCCCGTGCGCTGTTGTACTTTAATGTACGCTATGGTGAATCCTTGACCATAGGGGGAGTTGATCAGCTTCCTGCCTGTATCCAATGGAATTATCTCGATCCGCCAAATGCGGATGAAATTGCCAGAAATACATTGATCCAGGCAACATTAACCAATCGCAATCCATTCGTTGATCATCCGGAATATGTGACTTCCATTTACGTTGGGACAACAAGTAATACGATGCTGAATTTCGATCCTACAGTTTCTTCTGTTTCCGAAAATGTGGGTACGGTTCATCTTTCGGTACAAATTCAAAATCCGAATGTATATGCTTCCACGGCAACAGTGGTCCTTAAAAGTGGAAATCCAGCCCATATAGGCAACTTCACGCCTGTAACCGTTACATTCCCCATGAACAGCGCCACACCTCAAATAGTGGATATTAACGTTACTGATGACGATATCGTAGATGGTAATGAAACCTTCGTGTTTGAGATACAGAATGCTCAAGGGGGTTATTATGCAATACCCGGACTGGCGAATGACTATACTCTGACCGTTGAAGATAATGAAACAGGTATCCAGGTTCCGATTGCCCTGCCCGCAGTGCAAATGGGCAATACTGCCTTCCTGGCACATTGGGTGGCACCAAACGGAATCACTTCCTTTGCCCTGGATGTTGCTCATGACAATGGTTTTACCAACTTCCTCTCAGGATTCAATAACCTGATCGTAAATGATACAACATATTCTGTGACCGGATTGGTAGAGGGACAAACCTATTATTACCGTGTTCGTTCCATCCTTAACGATGTACAAAGCACAAATTCAAATGTCATTACAATCATACTGACTGGTAATCAAGACCATGTAGTGAATAGTCTTAGAGCCGGTATTGAATCCGTATATCCCAATCCCTTCAATCCCGAGACAACCATCAAATACAATGTTACAAAACCCGGTGATGTGAGCATTGTTATTTACAATGTCAAAGGACAGAAGGTTAGGACTCTTGTAGCCGATCATTTGAATTCCGGTTCCTATACTGTGAAATGGGATGGCAATAATGATAAGGGGCAATCCTGCAGCAGCAGCGTTTATTACCTGAAGATGCAGGAAGGTAATAAGATATCACTTAAAAAGATCGTTCTAATGAAATAAAGTATATCTATCGAGAAAAAGAGGCATGCCAAGCATGCCTCTTTTTTGTTGCTATATCAATGGTAGAGACGCCCTATACGGGCGTCTCCTTCAAGATATGGAGTTCAAACATCCTTCGGGACATAGGATGAATTGTGACCAATAGGATGTGCGGACTTCATATCGATGATTTATGTCGCCCCTCCGGGGCTCGGTAGGTTTTTGGGTTCCTTTCCTGAGGTTGCGCTTCGCTTCACCTCAGGCTATGGGATATCGACCTTCCAGGTCTATAAGGAAGGGGAATCAATGACCATTTTGAAGTCCGTATCGCCCCACTATTTATACAGCAGACTCATCATATCCATAAGCCAAACATTACGGAAGTTATTACGTGAGACACCGCCGCTACACCAGATCGTTGCCGTATTGTTTTCCTGGTTGAGCTCGATGTAGAAGTAAGCTCCCCAATGAGCCCATGAAGGGCACATTTTTATATACGCATGCTTATGGGATAATTCCAACAGGAGATAATTCCTTTGCAGACAAATGGTTTTCATGATCTCCACGAATTCATCTTCAGTGAGTTTGGTTTCCAGTTTTCTGCTTTTCCATTTCAAGTGCTTTTCCGGATTTCCCTTATTGAACCATGTGAATGAATAGACGAACACGGACAATAAGAGAAAAATCAGTATCCATCCTATCTCATACCATAGAGTATAGATCATATTCCATCTCCTTGAATCATACTGATATGATCAGTGCATTTTAAGTTCCCAAGTTCGATTTAATATGCCTCTATTAGTAGCGTATTTTTCTCATGTAGCGGGTAAAAGCCAATCATGAAAGAAGTGTAGTGTGAATCCGTGACCTGTAAAAAGAAAAGGCGACCGAATGGTCGCCTTTGATAATAGAAACGCAGTCGCGATTACTTCAGCATGGTGCTGATAAGGAATGCGGTTGCGAAAGAGATAATTGCGTACAATTCGGGATACACTGCAAGAATCAGTGTCTTACCGAACACATCGTTACCCTGACCAAGGCTGTCGATACCGCAGGAAACGATCTTCGCCTGCTGAATGGCTGAGAAATAGCAGACCAAACCCACGATGGCACCGGCTGCAAAGATAGCGCATGCATTCAGTAAAGGCATACCAACCATGATTTTGGCTTTCAGAATGAAGAATGCGCCAAATCCGTACAAACCCTGTGTACCGGGAAGTGCAGAAAGAAGCATGCAGTTACCGAATATTTCATCATTCTTTTTAATAGCACCGATAGTGGCACTACCACCCATGACTGTACCTGTGGCACTGCCCAATCCGGACAAAGCAACCATCAGGATCATACCTGCCCAAGCAATGAACAGCTCGGGAGAAATTCTTGCTACTTGAGTTGCAACAGTTGCGAGAGAATCGACCATTGAGACCTCCTATTTTACTCTTTTGTTTTATTTATTTTTTACTACCGAAAGGCTTGTATTCCTTTCCACCTCCGGAGAAACCGGAGTTTTTATAGAATTCTACAAAGGTAAGACGCATGGGATGAACGAATCCTCCCAATGAGCCCAACGCAATATTGACAGAATGTCCGACGACCATGAATACGATGAAGATGATCGGTCCGATAATGGGAATGGAGCCGAACTGCTGTGCCATGGAATTGATGACGAATCCCAGGATACCGCCCGATACACCGAGTGCAAACAAACGAATGTAGGACAGCAGGTCTCCAAAGAAGCCCGTCACAATATTATACATTTCCCAGATTCCCAATCCCAGGTTCACAAAGATGTTCTTCCCAGGTGAATTGAAGAAGAATATCAGGAATAAGGCAACGTAAATGACATATGGCATGTATTCTTTTAAAACAGCAGGTGGATTTGCACCAAGCATGGGTGAGCCAAGAACACTGACTGCAATCATGAACAGGAATGTTCCAATGGTGGAAATCCCCGCCTTGAAGCCTCCATTCTTTACTCGGTTGAAGAAATTCATGATCACGCCAAATAGAATCTGGATCACGCCAAGCAGCAACGCAAAGTTGAATATCTGTGTTTTATCGGTTATCGGTATGTATTTACCGATTCCCTTGAATTTGGTCATGTCAAAGGCGAGTAGTGAACCCATTACAAACCCCATGACAGCTGTAGACAAGCCCAGTACCTGAGCAAGCGACAGCAAGGGTTTGACCTTTGGATCCTTGACTTTGAATTTGAAAAAAGTTGCCGCAGCGAAAATCAGGAGCCCGTATCCCACATCGGCAGTGCAGAATCCGAAGAACAGCATGAAGAATGGGGCAAAGAAAGCAGTCAAATCGAGTTCCATATAAGATGGAAGAGAGTACAACTTTCCAATGGGCTCGAAAAGCTTCGCATACCAGTTATTCTTGAGCTGGATCGGAACTTTATCATCTTCTGAAGGTTCCTCAGCATAATAATAGATGCTCTGCTTTTCAAGGAATTCAACCAATCCCGCTTCGAGTGGTTTGGAAACCCATCCTCTCAGGATGATGATCTGATCATCAGCATCCTTGATGACATTCATGCGGGTATCTTCGAACTCGAACTTTGCCATCAGGTCATCCCTGTATTGAATCAGGTGGGGAAGTTCCCTGGCAGCACAATCATTGAATTCCTGTTCTATCGTTTCCTGTTCAGCGACTAAGTCCTGCTGCTTGTGCAGCGCTTCAGAAAGAGAAATGTCGGGTAGCTTGTAATGTTCAGCATCGATATTGATCTCTTCCTCTGCTTTATGAATGACGGCAAAATACAATACCTGTCCAATTGTCTGGATGATCTCGATGGAATAGGTTTCCATCCATTCATCCTTGAACTTGTTCTTGGAGCAGATATATAAATCGATATAAATATCCTTCGATTCGAGATCATGCAGCTGCTGGCGTGAGAATTCACCCCAGGGTTCCAGATTGGAAATGATCTTACGAACCGATAGTATCTTCTGTGCAATGGCATCCTTTTCACGAATGCGGGAATTCAGTTGTGTGATGATCTCTTCAGGGGTCCTGGTGAGAGGCACATCCTGAGCCTGCTGATTGCGTTTCTTCAGGAAATGGATCGCCTGCATGGCTGCATCGATCTTATCCCTGCTTTCCTTGAGAGCCGGATCATGTGCGCCAATTGTACGAATGATATGCAGCACACCGAGATTCTGCAGGTTCTTGAGGAAATCATCGTAATCGTTGTGATGGATCAGGAACGTGTACTTTTTCATTGGTATTATCATGATGCCACCTCACTGTTCCTGTTCTTCATAATCTTCTGACCTGATTTTGAAAGGTTCTCCTCGTCTTCCAGGAAGCGCTTGATCTTACGGATTGCATCCTCGTAAGCCGGGATCTGGACTTTCTCATAGAGGTTCACTTTTTGGGTGGTCTTCTTTCTTACCTGGTCCAATATCCTCATTTTGCGGATATAGAACTGTCTTTCAATCGTGATGGCAGAAAGTTCTTCTATGATCTTGATACCGTCGAGATACCACTTCGGTCTGTTGAATACGCTGAACTCCGCATAATCATAGGTGATGTTACCCATGATTGGGATCTTGACCCCTGCGATCTTCTTGGTGTGCATTTCAACGTTCCGAATGCTGATCAGTTTGGTATCGAATTCAGTCCAGAGACGCATGAATTTCTCCAGGGCAGCTGTCTTTTGCTTTACCTTGGCTTCAAATTCAGTCGCCATATCACGGGCACGCTTCACTTCCATACGAAGGGCAGACTCCTTGTTCTTCAGGGTGGGAAGAGCACGCACTCTGACTCGCAACTGACGATTCAGGTCGTTCAAGGAAGTTTTGTTGTATTGAAAGCGTACTGCCATAATCTGAAATCCTAATTATCTTTCTTTGGCCAGTATTGATCGACAAATTCCTTCTTTATACCGACTTCTGCCTGTGAGAAGTATTTGGCAAAGAGGTTCCATGAAGTATCGAGCATGGTATCGACATCGATATTCACATCGATGGCGAGCAGTTTGTTTGAATATTCCTTCGCATATTTCAGGAGACGTTCATCATAATCAGTCAGGTCGAAACCGTTCTCCAACTTGGTCTTTGCATTGGCTGCATCGGCATAGAGACGAACGGCAGCATTCATGACCTGCGGGTGGTCGGATCTTGTCTTGGAACCGATCACAAGCTGTTTCAGACGTGACAAGCTGCGGAACGGGTCAACGATGACCTTTCCGATATCGGTGTCACGACGGAGGAACAACTGACCTTCCGTGATATATCCTGTGTTGTCGGGAATTGCGTGCGTGATGTCTCCACCGGAAAGTGTGGTCACTGCCACGATGGTGATGGAACCGCCTGCAGGGAACTGCACCGCCTTCTCATAGATACGTGCCAGGTCTGAATAGAGTGAACCGGGCATACTATCCTTGGAAGGGATCTGGTCCATACGGTTGGAAACAATACTCAAGGCATCGCAGTAAAGTGTCATGTCGGTGAGCAGAACGAGAACCTTCTCATTCTTCTCCACGGCAAAGTATTCTGCTGCAGCCAGGGTCATATTGGGTACGAGAAGTCTTTCCACAGGTGGATCTTCCGTCGTATTCATAAAGGAAATGATACGGTCGAGGGCACCTGCATTCTCAAATGTATTCTTGTAGAAAAGATAATCGTCATGAGACATACCCATTCCGCCGAGAATGATCTTATCAGCTTGGGCTCTCAATGCCACCATTGCCATGACCTGATTGAAAGGCTGGTCGGGGTCAGCGAAGAAGGGGATCTTCTGTCCTGTGACAAGCGTGTTGTTCAGGTCAATACCTGCGATACCTGTTGCAATCAGCTCAGATGGCTGTTTACGGCGTACAGGGTTCACAGAGGGACCACCGATCTCGACTTCAGGGCCTTCCACTTCCGGACCTTCGTCGATTGGGTCGCCATAGGCATTGAAGAAACGACCGGCAAGAAGGTCACTTACCTTCAGCACCGGAGGTTTGCCGAGGAATACGACTTCAGCGGCTGTGCTGATGCCTTCGGTACCTGAGAAGATCTGGAGTGTGACATTGTCATTCATGATCTTCACGACCTGGGACAGTCTTCCGTCCACAATCGCCATTTCCTCGTTACCGATTCCCGTTGCCTGTACTGTACAGGTGGCTTTGGTGATTTGATTCAATTGTGTATATATTCTTTGAAATGCTCTGGTTTCCATTATTCCACCCCTCTTTCCTTAACAGATTTCCGAACTTCTTCTTCGAACTGTTTGAAATTATCAGACTGGAACTTGGAATAGTTCATCTGCTTGCATAGGTTGACGATGTTCTTGAAGAAAGGCATAACCTCTTCGAAGGTATCGAAACGAAAATCTGTCTTGCAGATATCGAGAATGAGCTTCATCATGTACTTCTGTCTTTCCATCGGAGTGGATTGGTCGATCTTGTCGAATCCGTCCTGTTGGAGAATGACAAAGTCAATGAGCTCTGATTTCCAGAACTTCTCGTGATAGTTCAAAGGCACACCGTCATCACCGAGGATGTTGATCTGCTCGTAGGCTTCACGACCACGAAGGAGAATATCCTTGGCAAATGTGACATCTTCAACCCAATTCGGGTCGATATTTTTATTCATATATTCCTGGAGTTCAGGATATTCGAGGTATTTGGAATAACTGTCGATGGGATCGACAGCCGGATAGCGCTTACTGTCCGCTCTCTGCTGGGAAAGTGCATAAAAACAGCGGGCTGCCTTCTTTGTGGATTCGGTAACCGGTTCCTTCAAGTTACCACCGGCAGGGGACACAGTACCGATAAAGGTAATGGAGCCTGTTTCACCATTATTGAGATAGGTGAATCCTGCACGGGAGTAGAAGTTGGAAATGATTGCCGGCAAGTCCATCGGGAAAGCGTCCGGTCCGGGAAGTTCTTCCATGCGGTTTGACATTTCACGGAGTGCCTGTGCCCAACGGGAAGTGGAGTCTGCAAGCAGCAGGACTTTCAGTCCCATGGAACGGTAGTACTCGGCAATGGTCATTGCCGTGTAAACAGAGGCTTCACGAGCTGCGACCGGCATGTTGGAAGTGTTACAGATGATGATGGTTCTTTCCATCAGTTTACGACCTGTACGCGGGTCATCCAGTTCGGGGAATTCCACGAAGAGTTCCACCACTTCGTTGGCTCTTTCACCGCAGGCTGCCACAATGATCAGATCTGCTTCCGCATGTTTGGATAACTGGTGCTGAAGCACTGTCTTACCACAGCCGAAAGGACCGGGAATGAAGCCTGTTCCACCTTCAGCGATGGGATTCAGACTGTCGATGATACGAACACCTGTTTCCATCAGTTTGAAGGGACGTGGTTTTTCCTTGTAGGCTTTAATGGGAAGCTTCACAGGCCAGTTCTGGACCATGGTCACATTCATCTTGTTGCCCTTGGCGTCAGTGAGAGTGGCGATCACATCATTCACATTGTATTCACCGGGTCCTGCCACACTGGCAACGGTATATTTGTCTTCCAGTCCAAGAGGAACCATGATCTTGTGATTGATCCAATTTTCCTTCACTTCACCGAGGAAGAAACCTGCTTCCACGATATCACCTGTTTTGGCAATGGGTTTGAATTCCCATAATTTGTCTTCATCCAGAGCATGGGTTCTTTCACCACGCTTTAGGAAGATACCTTCCATTTTGTTGAGATCATTTTGTAATCCATCATAGCTTTTAGACAGCATACCAGGACCAAGGGTAACTTCCAGCATCTTGCCAGTGAATTCAACCTTGTATCCCACCTTTAGTCCGCGTGTGCTTTCGAACACCTGGGCATAAGCGGTCTTGCCCAAAATCTTGATGACTTCCGCCATCAATGGTGTGCCTTCCAGATCGATGATACAGATCTCATTCTGAGAGACTGGACCATTAATCTCGACGAGCACCAGATTGGCGATAACCCCTTTGATGCTACCTGTTGTCATCATATTCTATCCTTTTTCGCTAATGTAAAATCTTCACTGAATTGGAAGCTGTCCTCCAATTCATCCAATATGCTCTGGAATTTATCCTTCCCCAATTCCGGTTTCAACTTCTGCCATCTTTCGGCAATCATGACCTTTGCCAGATAACCGAGGATGATATCCATGTCGAAGTAGTGAAAGAAATTCCTATCATCTATCCAATTCCATTTCAGTTGATCCACCAACCTTTCCCTTTCCATGATATCAGGATTTTCAAATATCTGGAACAGCTTATCGAGATATGGGAACATATGGGAAACACCAAAATCAGTGGCATTGCTTAGGCGGATGATATTGCTGACTTCATCGAAGCCCACAATCTCCTTTTCATGAGGAATGCCGTTCTTTCTGCAATACAGGGCAGTCTGCAGATTATTGATGTTTCTCTCGAATTCGAACCATTCGCGGATGAAAGCATTGGGACTGGATAATACGTGTTCGTAGAATAACGTGGTCAGTTGGTTTTCCCAGGACAATTCAGGATAAATAGGTATTTCTTCCTTCACTGCACTGAGGAACCTTTTCATGAATTCAGGCAATATCTGTGGATCCTTGATTTCATCTTCAAGGACGAATGGGGGATAATTTCCCTGGTTTTTCCAGGGTTTATGCAGGTTGAGAGCCAAACTTAACAGATTATCCCTGTCATCCGGAAGAAATAGAAGTTCAACCAATTCATAATCATCTTCATGAATATGGTACTTCATATCCTGCCTGAAGGCATCCAGATCGCGCGCAGGCTTTGCATCTTCTATGGAAATAGAAGGTAAGCCGGCTACATAATAATAATATTCTCTACCCATGGATTCTATTCACCATAGAGTATTTTAATGGCTCTCGGGCGAAGATAGTGCTTAAAGAAATTGGCGAAATCCTCATCGGTGAAGTTGATCTTAAAACTACCGTCTGCAGGTCCGATTGAATAACCGGATTTCAGGTTTTCGCTGTATTCAACCTTGATCCCCTGCTTGAAGATATTGGAGGCAGATTGTTTGAAGAAATCATCCATTTCCTTTTCCAGGTTCTTCGGAAAAACCAGTGCTATCTCACCTGATTCATCACCTTCTTTCCAATTCTGGATGGTTGCTTCCACCATTTTCTTCAGGAAACCGCTATCTTCCCAGATCTTATCAGCAGCAGGGTCTATTGCTTTCGTGATGATAAGTTCGGAGATCTGCTGCTTCAGGGCACTCATTGCCTGTTTTGCAGCCAATTGCAGTTCGGCGTTAACATTCTTGCGGGTTTCATTTGCTAAAGCTTGAGCTTCCTGCCGAATACGATTGGCATCGTCCTCGGCTTTCTTCAACGTATCTGCAGCCTTGGCGTTGGTTTCGGCAAGTATGCGATCTGCTTCCTGCTTCGCCTTGTCAACACCTTCCTGGTAGATTCGTTCGGTTAATTCTTGAAGTTTATCAGCCATCGTCTTCTCCATTATTGCTTTTTCTCAAGTTTACTCAAAGACTAAAATCCAATTATACTTGTCAATTGAAATTAAAGGGTTTATAATAAGTAGTGCTGTAGCGTTTTGCGGTATGAACCTGCCTGGACTTCCTGTTTAAATTTCTTCTTTTTTATTATTCATTCTGAATCAGGAAAGCGCTTCTTCTATTGCGTCTATGACCACTTTGTCTAATGGCTTAACAGGGGTTTTGAACCGATTAATGATCTTTCCTTCCCTCGAGATAAGAAATTTATTGAAATTCCAGGTGATGGTTCCATTGAATTTGGGGTTAGTTTCCTTGCTGGTCAGATACTTGTAGAGAGGATGAATGTCCTTTCCTTTCACCGATATCTTCCAAAACATGGGGAAAGTCACATGATAATTCACCTGGCAGAAGTGCAGAATTTCCTCATTGTTACCGGGTTCCTGGTGCAGGAAGTTGTTGGCTGGAAAACCAAGAATAACGAATCCTTTATCCTGATAACGATCATAAAGTTGCTGCAACCCGCCATATTGTGGTGTATAACCGCATTTACTGGCAGTGTTTACGATTAATAACACTTTGCCTTTGTATTCATCAAGTGACTTGTCAAAACCATAGATATCCTTCACGGTAAATTGATAGATGGATTGTGTTGTTTCCATGCCTGTTCCTCCAAGAACATACTTTTACTAAAAAAATAAACATATTCGTTCCATAGAACAATCAAAACAATCACAGCGAACGACTCTAAAAAATTACTGAATCCTCACTTAAATTTCCCTTATCCATCTCTTACGTTTTAAGAGAATCTTAAGAGAGGCTTGAGGGATGCTTAGGTGTTGTTTAAGTGTCGCTCTTTGAGTGCTGATTTCAAACAGTAAGCTTGTCTTTCGCCTGCAGTATGATTTCCAAGTCCAGTTCTAACATATTTATTAATAAAAATAGAATGTTTATTATGAAAATTCTGAATAGTCAAACGCTTAGTTAACAATTAGAGAAAAGAGCATGATATTTTTACTATTGTCATATATATATTTGTTAGTTAATTACGCACAAGTTGTCCACCAATTTTCCGAAATAGTCACACTTAATCTATGAAGGGATGTTGTGCCCATAATAGAGTTTCTCATGTCATTTTTTTGTGATTTAACATCATAATTGCGCAATTAATCACTACGAATATGGAGATGAAATGAAAAGAATACTTTTATTGATTATTATCATGAGTCTAGCCATTATGAATTTATATGCTCATATGCAGTGGGTTCATCAAAGAATAACTCATGAAGCTTTCGATTTATTAAAGTTATCATATCCATCAAGCTACCATGGTCTCGATGAAATGGAATCATATTTAGGAACAGATGAAACATATGACCAACACTGGAATGATAGTCCTAATTCAAGCTATGCTGGCCCTAAATTAGGGGATTCGAAAATTACCTCAGGATCTTGGGTAGAAGATGAATTTGATATAGTTTATCATTATGGTTATCCGAAAATGCCCGATTATGGACCGATTGACCAGATAGCTTATGATTTACTTGATTTAACTAACTTGGTAAATAATAATAAAACACATAGAACAATCACGCATTTTTGGGATGCAGATAATGGTGGAGAAAATGCTTCTACTCATTTAACTGATACAATTAGTGGTGATATAGGGCAAGCAACCTGGGATTTTACAATACCTGAAAATGCAATGAAAAAGATTCGAGCTTACCAAACTGGAAATTACGTTGAAAGGCATATGTACCCAGACGGAACATCAGTTTATATAGATGGATCAGGATATCAACAAGTATGGTATACGGATCATGCTTTACCAGGAATCATCGGCTTGTACAATGCTAATGGTCAAATGGGGCATATTGTTGGATACGAGAATCTTACTAATATAGTAAGCTGTAATGTTCCATATTATATATTGGGTAAGCCATATGCTTATAACAGACTAGGCAGAATGTGCCATCTCTTGGAGGATATGTCGATTCCTGCTCATGCACATTGCACTTCACATGCAGGTCAACAGGGTATGTATAAAGATGAATATGAAGTTGATGAAGGAGATAAGTATTTCAGTTGGGCAGCCAATGAAGTGTTTAATCAATTCGGTAGCTATATTGATGTTATGAATGAACCGGATCCCCTCTACGACCTAATGTATATAATGAACCAAGTCGGTGATCACTATGCGGATGGTAAAAGGAACGGTGATGACAATTATGATCATAGCATTCCATATCTAGACGCGATTTATCAGACTTTAGGCAATCAGACCCATACAAGTGATATTAATTATAACTCAACATACGATAATTTCATCAATAATCCGAACTTCAACGAAATGTACAATACAATTGTACCTCAGACAATCCGTGCTACAGCAGGTTTACTATATTGGTTTGGGATTGAAACAGGACAACTTTCACCACCTCCACCTGCAATGATGGTGAGTGGGTGTGTGCATTATGCAAACCAACAGAACCATGCAAATATCAAAGTGGAATTGAATTATGCCGGTGGACAAGCATATGCTACTACTAATTCCAGCGGATGTTATACGTTTTACATTCCTCCCAGATTCTGGGGGCAAAGAATTACAATTACATGTTCAGACCCCCATTACTATGATAATTATCAAGAAATTACTACTGATCCTACTGGGCAAAATATGGATATTCCTTTAACTGTAATTAACCCTGTTAATTTTAATCAAATGTATGTATCTGATTCGCATAATCCAAATGCCTTTGTATCCATTGACCAGGCAATGGAATTTATTAATCTGATGATTTCAGACCATATGGTAAGTAATAATGAAGTCTACCTGAATATCCTTCCAGGAGATATTGATTTATCAGATTGTACTTTGCATAATACTAATACAATTCCTCTCAACATAACATTGAGAGGTTTATCAGGGGCAACAGTTAGACGAGTCGATAATGATGGGAAGAATGAGATCTCAATTGAGAACTGTAAACTTACTTTTCAGAATGTGCATTTTATAAGCAATTCTCCTTTATATGTACCCGAACAAAACGGACTCCAAAACACAAATGCGATGAAATTAAGCAATGATGCAACTTCTTCATTTACATTCATAAATTGTATATTTGATTATCCGCCTGAAACGGGAAATATAAGTAATAGAGTGATTGCCTCCAATTCCTTTAGTATTGCGTTTATTAATTGTACCATGTCAAATTTCGGTATTTGTCGTGAAGGATTTGGTGATGGTTCCATGCACTTTGATAATTGCAATCATATATCTTTTGATTTATGCACGTTTCATGATTGCGGGTCTAATTTAGGAGGAGCGATCTTTGCGGCTGATGTAAATGATCTTCGAATCACAAACTGCCATTTTAATAACAACATAGCTGTTTCTCTTTCATTAACTGCACATGGAAAGGGAGGGGCTTTATATCTTGAAAATTGTACTCGTCCTTTAATAAAAAACAACACATTTCTTGAAAATGAAGTTTCTTCTGGAGGATCTGCGATTCATTGTGAAAGGAATCTATTAAATCCTATAAACTTTGTAATAAGTAATAACCTCTTTCAAAACAACAAAATCTTTGATGATGTTAATATAACAACTGATATGAATCAGGTGGCTGATGCAATTCTCTTTGATGATGTTCTATTAGGAAGTGAATCGAAGTTCTATAATAATATCATTATAGATAACAACGAAACCCACAACGCTTGCATAATCAGATATATACATAGTCAAGGATATCTCAATATCAATAATACAGATTTCATAGCTTCAACAAATGGAAGTCTCGTATTAGCTTCAGATGAATCAACTATTCCAACAATCTTCGATAATTGTATTTTCAGTTCAGGTAACGGAAGTTCACAATTTGTTTGTCAAACTCTACCAGTCATCAAATACTCTTATTATACGTCATCGTTGAATATCAATGGGGCTATTCCCATAAACCTTGATCATGTAAGCCAAGTTAATTATTCAGATTTGAAATTAGATGAACACTATATACCTATCTGGAATGATACATATAGATCTCCATGTATTGATGCCGGTGCTCCAGATACAGATCCTGGAATATCATTCTTAAATGTTCCATGGGATGTTGATAGTGATAATTCCAGATATGACATTGGAGCATGTATTCAACAGAATCCAGGGCATGCGAACGGAATCATTACCTTAAAGAAAAGTGAAGAATGGAATTGGATTAGCATTCCAGCAGTTGACGCATTTGCGAATTCGACACGGTACGCTGATCATATTTTTAACGTTTTCAATAACTTTCAGAATAACGGATTATTTGAAGATCGTGATCAATATAGACTCCTTGAAGAAATGGATTGGTTGTATAATGACCATTCTGGCAAGGTTAATTGGGATAGCCAGCATGGAGCCTTCGCAACTTTAGAACCCGAACATCAAGTCAGATGTCAATATGGTTACAAAGTTCAGCTGAGGAGAGATGAAGGTAGTTTTGTCTGCCCAGACAAGAAAGTAATTGAGTACGACGGTTTCAAACCCGGAAGCGTTCCTGGTAATATTATCTCGACACTTGAAATTATGCCTCCTGTTGTGGGAGAACTGGGTTGCAATATAAATCCTGAAACAGGTGTTTTAGAGAGAGAAACCTGGTTGGGATACTGGCTTGATAAGAGCATGAGTCCTTTTGTTGCTCTTGCACCTGTTCTTCCTTTTATCGTTTCCATTAAAGCGCAGGATTGGTGCATGGAAAGAGAACTGACAGGTAATCCAAATCATCCTTATTCTGAAAACTGGTTAGGTGTTATCGAAAATGGAGAAGATTTAGCCATTAACCAGGGTGAAATGGTTGCAGTCAAATATATCGGAACTTCTGATGCTCAATTTCATTGGGGTGGCGAGGACCTTGAACCTCCTTCATCTCCATACTTCAAAAGAGAGAAACCTGAACATTTCGTATATAATCCAAAAGAAGATTACTTACCTATATTTGCTTATATTGATCTATCAGGTTACGAGGAAGGAAAAGAACCTGCTGAAATTGCATTCTACGTGGATGGCGTTTGTAAAGGTGCAGAGAAAATTAAGGGAGAGGAAGTACAGTTGAAGGCTTACGTGATGGATGATCCATTCTTTGAGGATAAAACGATTGAATTCAAGTTATGGTCTCCTATAAAATCAGTCTCAGAGACTAATGCATCTTATCAAGTGATGAATAATCAAACAGGCAATTATAATTCACAACCAATCTCCTTGAATAATTGCGGGGACTATATCAGAGTTAGGTTGTATGACTCTGGAACTACTGTCCCATATTTGCCCACAATAACATCATTGATCGGCAACTACCCTAATCCTTTCAATCCTGAAACCACAATTAAGTATGCTCTTGCGAATCAATCTGATGTGCATCTTGATGTGTTTAATATTAAAGGTCAAAAAGTCAAAACACTCGTCAATGATAAGAAATCAGCAGGTTATTATTCTGTGAAATGGGATGGCAAAGATGATAATGGTCATCAAGTTTCATCTGGAGTGTATTTCACCAGATTTATCGGTGACAAGAAAAACTTGACCAGGAAAATGATCCTGTTAAAGTAATGTAGAATGTAAGGATAGACATTTGTGCCTATTCTATAAATATGAATGAATGCTGATGAATTTAAGCAGGTGGAGCATTGTCTCCACCTGCTTAAGGATAAAAAATGAAGTATCTGATTATTATCTGGTTTGCACTTTTAATGCAAACCTGCTACTGTTTTACCTGGACTGTTTCTCTTGATGGAACTCATGATTTGACAAGTATCCAACTCGCGATTGATGTTTCCTCTAGTGGAGACATAATCCAGGTTTATCCCGGTGTCTATGCTGAAACTTTGGAAACGAATGGGAAATCAATTACACTGCAAAGTCTGTATCCTATAACTCTTTCCCAGGAAACTATTAATACAACAATCATTCACCCGGTCACAGTATCATCCTGTATTGAAATCGATCATGGAGAAACAGTGACAATAAATGGTTTTACCATAACAAATAATGAACCTGTGAATATGCTGCCTATAATGGTTGATGCCAATCATGATGGTTATTTTGGAGGCTGTTTAGAAATCACGGATAACTCAAGTGTATCAATTTTAAATTGTGTGATTCAGAATTGCATGGCTCCCTGCGGTGGGATATATTTTGATGGTTCATCTTTTTATATGTCCAATACTACGGTAAGGGATTGCATTGGTACAGAATTAGGCGGTGGGGTGACAATAGAGGCATATGACGATTCAAATGTTGTTTTTGACTCCATTCATCCCAACAGTATCTATAATAACTTGGGAGAGGATATTTTCATTAGAAATGTTCCCAATTTAAGTATTTCATTAGATACTTTCAGCATCATTCTAAGTGAACCGGACTTTGTATTCTTTTATGTGATTGATTGTCCCAACATCCAAATCAATATTCAGCATCAATATCTCAGCCTGATCAACCAAGATCTTTATGTGTCTCCTGATGGTAGTGATACTAATTCTGGCTTATCGACTTCAGATCCCTTCCAGACAATTGACCATGCAATTAAAGTCATTCAGCCGGATAGTTTGAATCCCAAGACGATACATCTGGCTGCAGGGAATTACTCAATAGCCGGTAATAATCAGTATTTCCCATTACGAATGAAATCCCATACCAGGCTTATTGGTGATAGTTCAAACTATCCTATTCTCGATGAAAATAATGGTTGCCGTTTTTTTTATTTGGATGTAGGTTATGCGAATGATGTTGAAGTCAGCAATCTTAACTTCGTTGCCTATACTGAATCAGCAGCGCCATTAGGTTTCGGCTATTCGCAAAATGTGAAATTCAGTAATCTAATCATGGATGGTGATTTTGGCTCACTTGATGGTTTCATTGGTTTGAGTTCTTCCAATATTATCATAGAAAATGTACTGATAAAGAATTCTTCAGTTGATAATTTACAAAACACAGCATTCCGAATCTTATTTGTAGATAACTTAGTCATTAATAATTGTATTGTCGATAATCTGAATATCACAGATTATGACGCCAATAGGATAGGCTATGAGTTGAATGATTCTGATGTAACAATTCGTAACAGTATCATATCGAACTGCACTGGAGGCGATACTACTGTTTTCTTTTATCAGAATATCAATGAAGAGGATAGTACATATAATCTTGATATGTCTAATATGCTGATCTTTAATAACTATTCAGAAATCAATGACCCCTGGGCACCTGCACTTGTTCTGATCCATAACCATTTCCAAAGAACACAAATATCAAATTGTACGATTGCCAATAACAATGGCAGTGACACATGTCCCATTCAAATCACGGGAGATGCGGATATCCGGAATTGTATCTTTTATAATCCGGATATGTATTGGGATGTGGGTTTTATCACTTTGGATGAAGGTAATCAATATCACCCCTCCATCAGTAATACGCTTTTGCACAGAACTGTTGCTGCCGATAATCTGTCTGCTGTCACACAAAACGAGATGATCAACAACAGCAATCCTCTGTTTCTCGGCTCAACGACTGATACCTTAGCAATAACACAGCCTGAATATTATTATTTGAGTGCCAATTCTCCCTGTATTGATAATGGAGTGGCAGATACGACTGGTCTAAACATTCCCCTTATGGATTTGGCAGGTAACCATAGAGTATGGAACAACCGTATTGACATGGGCTGTTATGAGTATGGGTCTGAGCCTGTAGGCAATGATGACCAGACAGCTACGGTTGATCCTGAGAAGATTACATTATCCACCTATCCCAATCCTGTATATATCTCAGGTGCAAAAGGCGGATATGTGTTCCTTGAGTTCACTTTGCCTGAGAGAGCCAAAGAACCACCATTGATTGAGATATTTAATATCAGAGGACAAAGAGTCAAATCCATGAAACTCAGCGAAAGTTACACCAGTTTGGTACACAAAGCCGGATTATCCAACCAGGTTAAGCAGAATGGAGAGTTCTTTTCCACCGTTTGGGATTGCCGGAATGATAATACTCAGAAAATTGCTTCAGGATTGTATATCGTGAGAGTGACTTCTGGAAGTCAGAAGGCTGTGAAGAAGATGATGGTGATTCATTAAATTTGATACATAAAAAGATATTCATGGTTTTTTCAAAACAACTTTCTTAATTTATTCAATAACTTGTAGGGTCCCTTTCATAGGAAAAATAGTTTTCTTTTTTTTAGGTGAACTGAACCACATTATCCTTCGCCTGCACAATCACTTCAAGGTCCAACCCAAGTATCTCGGCAATACGTATTGCAACCTGGGGCACCTTCTGTCCCTTGGTGACGGGCAACAGACTGTATTTAATCCTACGGTTCAATTCCTGTATCCTTTCCTTCACAGGAAGAATGCTTAATGCCTTGAAGTCGGATTCCGACAGACCGGACATCAGGAAATGTCCTGCTTCCGAGATGTTGGCAGGAGCCTGGAAATGCGTAGCAGAGAATGTGATGGCATTCTTCAGGATCATTGTTGATAAGAGCGCAGCGCAGAGAGCTTCACCCTCAACGGGATTTGTCCCCCGGGCAAATTCATCGACCAGGAATAGTCCGAATCCCTTCTGCTCGAGTGCTTCCTGCATGGCGACGACATCACGAGCAAAGCTGCTGAGATCCGGCTGTTTCCTTTGGCTGTCTTCTCCAGAGAAAAAGATAAAATTGAATAAAGGTAATTCAGCAGATTCAGCAGGGATCGGTATCGCATGTGATGCGAGGAAGGCTGCCTGCCCAACTGATTTCAAAGCGGATGTCTTTCCCGCCATGTTGGCACCAATCACGATATTCAGTTTATTTTTCAGCACAATATCCATCTCTTCATAATCTCTGCTGATTTCTGAAAGTTGCATTTTCAATGGTATGTTCACTGATTTCCGAAGAGTGATGCTCTTTTTCTTGATGATCTTGGGAATACAGCAATAATGCTCAAGACCAAAGGATGCCTTTGCCATTCTGAGATCGAGCTCTGCCAGGGTATTCAAGGCATTGGCAAGGTGTTTGGAAGAAAGTCCGATCTTCTTCGAGATAACTGTAAGAACCTCAGCTTCCACCTGTTCCAGTTTTTTCTGTAACTTCTGCATTTCGGAACGCATCTTAGTCAATTCAGGTGTTTCCTTCAGATGGAATACCCGATTATTAAAGTTGCTCTTCCCTTCCCTGAAGAAAGGCGATTTCTCGATCTTTTCAAGTTGTGCAGTATTCGCCCTGTCGATCACGACATCATATCCGACCATTTCCATCCCGAGCGATCGTGCAGCCTTGGTTCGAGTGTTGAGGAACCACTGCTTTTCAGTGCTGGAAAGTGTATTCAGCTTTTCCCTGATGGAAGAAAGCTCTTTGGAATAAGCGTCTGAAAGATAAAAATGCGGTTGATTTTGCTTATCCTGGTCCAGGTATTCGAATAATTCCTGGAAATCATGACATTCTGCAATCGCCTTCAGGCTATTGGAAATGAGAATTTTCTGGATGCGCAGCACATAGTAGAGGAAATGCTTGATCTCAAAAATCTCATGCAAGGCAAGAACATTGGATTCACAGCGCCTGATGGTTCCGTGAATATCCTCGACATTCTTCAGGAGGTCTTGCAGGACGATGAAGTCACCCGGTTCCTGCAGCCTGAAATTCATCATGAGATGAATCATATCGTATTCACAGACAAGCTTTTCCTCCTCTCCATGGATATATACTTTTTCATGAAGCTTACACTTTCTGCCCGGTTCTGAAACGGGCATGATCTGTTCCATGAGAAGATCTGTCTGTAAAGCCAATGATGTGTTCTTGTCTATGAAATGAGGCATGTTTCCTCCATGATTTCAAACAATATGCTGATTGTTGGGAGAGGATTAATTTGGGCAAGAAAATAATGCAGAGAGTGACAGGTGCAAGGTTTCTGGTGCAGGTTGAAAGAATTCATGCAATCATCGTAATTATCCTTGACAGCATGTTAAATATTATAGGAAAATCAAATAGTGTTTTCCTAATCAGTAAAGGAGAGTAAAATGAAAAGAATAGGCTTGCTATCCATCTTTCTTCTTTTGATCACCTTTTCCGCTTTTGCCCAAGCCAGGGCGTATTATCAGAAAGTTGAAGCCCAGGATGGCTCTGACATACTATCTCTCGTTACTGGCACAGGTGCATCCTATACGGCTCCGAATTATACAATAATGGCAATGATCCTAGAAGTACCCACCGAATACCTGGTGACAGGAATTACCCCCACTACTTCTCTCCGGTTGGTGAAAGTTGGGAATGGCTCCACAGTTCCCTATTATGCAGCCGTCTATGTCCAATTGGGTTCTTTCCCCACACAATGGGTTGCTGGTGAAACACTTCATATTATGGTGACCAAAACAGATGTTGCTCCTGTGCAGACCGTCTCCTGGGATTATGTGATACCCGCTGGAACCTCCACCATTAATATTCTTGATCCGGTTCAGTATATTCCGCCGCTGGGTACTGAAAATCAGGCTGTCATTTCATCATTCGGTGCTACACCAACAGCACAGATGTTTGTGAATTTAGAATGGTCGTCAGAAATTGAATCCAATTTAATTGGTTATAATATCTATCGTTCAGATGATAACAATCTGGGAAATACGGTTCTGATCAATGAAAGTATCATTCCGGGGACCAACACATCAAGCCCTCATAATTATACATTTGAGGATGTAACGACACTCCCGTCAACCACTTACTATTATTGGTTGGGGATGTTGTATATGGACGGCTCAACAGAACATAGTGATTATATTACAGTCACCACTGATCCAATAGGAGCCATCCCAAATTTAGTTTCCTTCACATTGGAACCTTCTACGCACGATATACTTGAATTTGTGGAAATAACCTGGACAACAAGTTCAGAAACAGATGTATTTAGATATCGTATCTATTGGAGAAATGAACTTGAAAACATGCAATATCACCTACTCAATATGGAATCAATTATGGGAACAAATACATCCTCTGAGCATACATACTCTTATGTGCAGCAGGTTTTTGAAACCAATCTGTGGTATTATTATTATATAGAAATGGAGAAAACCGATGGCTCCCTGTACCGAAGCCAAACCGATTCCATCTGGGTCTTTGAAATCAGCAATCCAGACGTACCCGAACCGATACCTGTCACAAACATTGATTGTATCTACCCGAATCCCTTTAATAACAACGGTAATGTCAACTTCAATATCAGTGTGAAGCAGGGGGAAACTGCCACACTTTCCATCTATAATGTACTGGGACAACAGATCAGGAAATATGATGTTCAAACTGGGGCGAACCAGGTTCTTTACTGGGATGGGAAGGATAGTCATGGCATTTCCTGTGGTAGTGGTATCTATTTCTGCAAGTTGAGTTCACCCACTTCAACATCAACAAGGAAAATTGTTATGATGAAGTAGGGGGCACAATGCGTTGTTCCCGAAAAAGATGAAATGGAAACCAATGTCCTGGAGGTGTGTATTTCTATAGGTTAGACTCGGGGAAGTTCCATATCACAAAGAAATTAGTCGTGTTATAAAAGCACGAAAAGCCAACTTCACTGCAACCTGCAACCAGTTATCTGGTAACAGTCACTTTTTCATTACTCCTTTTTTCTTGCCAAATTCATCACAATACTAAAAAAGAGAAAATCCTATATGCTTAATATGGGGTAATTTGTTGAAAAAATAGATAAATACAGTAAGCAGGCAACATGAACCGTTTTGATCTCAGTAACAATCGAAAGCAATCTTTGGCGGATATTCCCGAAAGCAGTGGAGTCTTCTTTTTCTCTGATGGCACGAACATCCTCTATGCAGGAAAAACGGGTAATCTGAAGCGAATCATATCGCAATTCCTTTATTCCAAGGATCCGGAACCGAAGGTCAAGGCGATGGTCGAGTCAGCCAAAGTGTTGGAATGGGAAACAAAGGATTCACTGTTGGAATGCCTTTTATGGCAGAAGCGTGTGTTTTCAAGCACCACGCCTCTGATGCAGAGCAGGATCAGGCCATATGATGATTACTGCTATCTTGCGATCAAATTCGAAGAAGCACCTTTTCTCTGCATCAGTGAAAATACCGGAACTGCCGATTGCTATATTGGTCCGTTCAGGGATCGTTTCTTTCTGTATGACCTCATGGAGATCATATCGGAGATCCTTCATCTTCCCATCTGTCCGCAGAATGAATATCCCTGTGAACGTATGCATAATGATCAGTGCCAGGGATTTTGCCTGCAAAATGACAATACAAAGTTGAATCACCTCATTCGGCAAACATATCTGATCCCTACCCCAATACTTGTTCAATCTCTGAAAACCAAGTATGAAAAGCACTATGATGATTTGGAGTTTGAAGAAGCTGACCGCATTCAATGGAAGATGGTTCAATTACGTAAGTACTACGATTATCTGAAATTCTTCTATACAGCCAAGAAAATGAACTTCATCCTTTCTGATGCAGGCGGTGCCTATCAGGTCGAGAATGGGCTCCTTACTTCCTATACAGGGAAGGAAGGGCAAGAAGAGAAGTTTGTCGTCCCACAGGAGATTCCCTATCACGATTCTGAATATCTGGCAATCGATAAGGAACAACTCGATGAAATGTGGATATTATACCAGCATGCCAATCTCAGAAAACCTGAGTTACTCGAAGAGATCTATGCAAAATCCCTTGAAGAAGGGCTGAAATTACTAAGCAAGAATCATTAGATAAAGGAGTGATCATGAGTCAGACAATGGCAGAACTTCCCGTTGTAAAAGCAACCTACAATGGCAAAGTGCGTGACATCTATGACCTTGGAGATACTTTATTGATCGTCACATCCGACCGTATTTCCGCTTTTGATGTGGTATTTCCCAATCCCATACCGGAAAAGGGGAAGATCCTGAACCAGATATCCGTGTTCTTCTTCAAGGCGACACAGGATATCGTGAAGAATCATTTCATCACCGATCGTGTGGAAGAATATCCTGCTGAATTCCTGCCTTTCAAGAGTGAATTGGAAGGAAGAAGTATGCTGGTGAAAAAGACTCGTGTCATTCCATTCGAATGCATCGTACGTGGTTATATCAGCGGTTCAGCCTGGCAGGAATATCAAAAATTCAGTACGGTCAGCAACATGATCATGCCTGATGGTTTAAAGGAAAGCCAGAAATTCCCGAATCCGCTGTTTACACCCTCCACCAAGTCAAGTGACGGTCATGACGAGAACATATCCTATCATGAGATGCTGACCCGAATTGATGAACTGATTGCGGAAAAGCTGAAGGATACATCGATTGCTCTTTACAAGTTTGCGCATGACTACCTGAAAGAGAAGGACATCATACTCGCTGATACAAAATTCGAGTTTGGGACCATTGGTTCAGAAATATATCTGATAGACGAAATCTGCACACCTGATTCTTCGAGGTTCTGGGATGTGCAGGAATATCTTGTCGGTACATCACCGAAGAGTTTCGATAAGCAATATCTTCGTGATTATGTAACAAGCATTGGATGGGATAAGGAACCGCCTGCACCTGAATTACCTGGAGAAGTGGTGAAGGCAACTCTGGAAAAATACAAGGAAGCCTATCGCCGTATTACAGGAGATAATAAATTCTGATGAAATATCATATTGTAATCGTAGATGATGAACTTGATCTGATAAAAAACCTGAAGTATGAATTGGAGGATTTCTCCAAAGACCTGCAAGTGACGTATTTTACTTCCGGATATGAAGCATTGAATCTTGTGAGGCAGGAACATGTCGATTTGGTGCTATCGGATATCGCCATGCCGGATATGGATGGTTTTGAGTTATATTCAAGAGTGAAGGAACAGGATGAGACGATTCCCGTGGTTCTCATGACGGGATTTGGATATGATCCGAATCATGTGGTGGTCAGAACCAAGCAAAAGGGACCTGTAGATATCGTTCCCAAGCCTTTCGAAACTGAAAAACTGGGAAGTTTGCTTCTCAAGCGTTTACAGGATCATCCTCCGAAGGAAGAATAATTACATGGATAAACCGATTCCGTTGTTCATCATCATACGGAATTTGGATGATTTCAAATGAAATCCAGATTATTACTCTCCCTCCTGCTCGTTATCCTATTCTGTACTTCCATTCATGCTGTTCAATTCCAGGAAGTGAAGGGGACAAACCTCAATTTCTTCTGTGAAAACAGAGATGCCAAATACGCACAATTCCTTCTGAAAAGGGTCGATGAAAGGATCAGTAATTTTCAGGAAGATGTTGGTTTCTATCCAGATAAGGCACTGACCATCGTGATTGCACCTGATAAAAAATTCTATGATCAAATTGCGCAGGAATTAGGTCCCATTGGAGAACAGAGCCAGGCGTTATTCACTTCCGGACACAATGTAGTCTATATCAGGAGTCCAAGAGACGGTACTGCTTTCCAGGGGATTGAAGATACCATTCTGCATGAATACATCCATTATTTTGTAAGTATGAGTTATCGGGATGCTCCTTTGTGGTTCCATGAAGGGATGGCGGTTTATTTTTCTGGGCAATACAATTGGGAAATGGGATACACTCTGGCAAAAACATACATGATGGGCTCGGAAATGCCATTAGCCGAAATGACAAGATATCCGGAGAATCGGCTCGAGTGGTCAGCTTTCTATGCCAAGTCGGCAATGGCAGTTCGATATCTTTCCATGCAGCATAAAGACCAATTTTCCAGGTTCTGGCATTATTCAGAAAAGACCCATTCATTCCAAACTGCCTTCTACCAGGCATTCTATCAAACTTTCAATGGCTTCTGCGCAGAAGCGGATGATGCAATCAAGAGAGAGATGATCGGATATATGATCCTTGTCATTTCAGGTTTGATCTGGGGTCTTCTCCCAATTGTTCTGATCTTTGGATATTTCCGTAAAAGACCTCATAAAACATCCGAAGATGATGAGTTTGAAAAGGAAGCGATCGAAAAAGGTGAGGATTATTGGAATAGCGATGACGAGGAAGATAAAAATTAAAACATTGGGGTTATGGGCTAAGCCCATAACCCCAATGCTTTATTATTCTGCCAATATCTTCTCGATAAGTGCCACCATTTCATCCGGAATAACAGGTTTCATGAGCATTTTACGGATACCGAGGATGCTGGCGCGTTCCTTGGTTGCCTGATCGCCAAACCCGCTGCACAGGATAATTGGAATATCGGGACGAATGGCAAGTATCTCCTGGGCAAGTTGGATACCCGTCATTCGAGGCATGGTAAGGTCAGTGATGATCATATCAAAACGGTTGGGGTCTTTATGGAATAATTCCAAGGCGGAGTATCCACTCATGACCGCTTCCACATTATATCCGAAATAAGATAGGGACTCCTGGTACATCTCCGCAAGTGATTCTTCATCATCGACAAACAGGATACGGGCAGAACCGCGCTTGGGGATGAATTCACCTTCAGGTTTCTCTTCCGGTATGGAATCGAGTGATGGAAGATAAATATCAAAGACCGTTCCTTCACCTTCCTTTGAATCAAAACGAATGATGCCATTATATGACTGCACAATGCCCTGTACAATGGCAAGACCCATGCCTGTACCTTCACCCTTTGCCTTGGTGGTAAAATATGGATCGAATATTCTATCCCTGATGCTGGGACTGATTCCCACACCATTATCCTGGATGGTCAGTTTCACATAATGATCATATGTGAAGGGAATGTGTTTACGCTGGAGTTCCTTGCGTGTGACATCTTCCAGATTAACGGTCAGTATTCCCCCGTTTGTACGCATGGCATGATAAGCATTGGTACATAGATTGATTATGACCTGCTGGATCTGGGTCGAATCGGCAGCGATCATTCGATTGCTCTTAATATCAGTTTGAATTTCAATGGTCTGGGGTATGGAAGCACGAAGCAACTTCAGGGATTCATTCAAAACCTGCTGAATCGAGATTGGTTTGCTTTCCTGTTCAGAAGGACGGCTATAGGCAAGGATTCTTTGGATCAGGTCACGTGCCCGATAACTTGCCTTGATCGCTTCATTCAGATCAATGGCAGCCTTACTTTCCGGATGCACTTCATTCTTCACGAGAAGCATGTATCCGAGAATCACAGCAAGGATATTATTGAAATCGTGGGCGATACCACCTGCGAGCGTGCCCACGGCTTCCATCTTTTGTGCCTGGCGAAGCTGGAATTCAAGATTCTTCTTATCTGTAATGTCATGCCCCATTGCAAGCAGACATTCATTGTCATCAATGTTGATAATGTCGATAGCGAGCAGGAGGGTGAATATCTCACCGGTCTTTTTATGGAATTTCAATTCAAAATTGGTATACTTTCCTTTCCCCATCAGATGCTTCTTGATTCGAGCAACATCATCGATCGTGTCCCATATGCGCATACTGACTGTTGATTTCCCAATCGCTTCATCACGTGAGAAACCAAAGGCGCTGGTGAAGGCATCGTTCACTTCAATCAGTGTATCATCATCGAGAGTCGAAATAAAGATTATATCGGGACTGCTCTGGAATATCTTGGAAAAACGGATTTCACTTTTCTTCCGTTCAGCAATCTCATCGACGAGTTGTCGTCTCTGTGATACAGATTTGCTGATAAGCCTGGATATTTCTCCAAACTCCGTCTGTGAACTGAATAGGGTTTCCAGGATATCGGGATCATCCTGCTTCAGGCTCTTGGATATCAGGTGCAGAGGATGATGGATCCAACGGAATACGACATAATAGAACAGGATCAGGAAGAGGAAAGTCACGAATACGAACCAAATCATGGTTTTATTGCTCATTTGACGGGCAGACAAAAGGAATTTATTGTTATCCAGGAACTCGATCTGTGCTACGTCTCTTCCATTGTAATCACGAACGAACTTCGTGATGTTCACATTGTAACCGGGTTCCCTGATATTCTGCTGTTTCAGGACGATATGCCGAATAATGATCTTGTATTTTGTCTGTGCTTCCAAGACACTCAGATAATTGGTATTCCATACCGTACCAACCAGAAGAAAACCCCGGGGGGGAGTATTTTCCAGTCTTTCGTTTGAAGGATGAATGGGAGCTCCATTGATTTCAAGAACTTCCTTATTCTGATAAAGATGAAAATTGAAGTATTTCTGATCCTCATAGGTTAACAATACTGAATCCGGCATATCCGGAATCAGGATTTGCATGGAAGGTTTGGCAGCATAAGAATATACGAGATGTCCTGCCTGGTCATAGATCCAGGCAAAGTCATAATCATTGGAAAGGAGCATGGGACTGACAATATGATCAATCTCGCTTGAATTGGGATTCTTGGCAAAACGTACCATGACATCGAGATTTGCATAATCACCCAGTACTTTCTGATTCCTTTCTTCCTTCAGATTCAATATATTTTCGATGATGATATTTCGCTGTTGCTGGTCAGATTGAAGGAATAGGCTGTTTTCTTTTTCTATTGTATAAATAAAGAAATAGATGAATGAAGAAAATATCAGGATCATAAACAAATACAGGACCATGAGCTTTGTCGAGGCTTTCATGAATACTCCTTCCATTTTCATGCTGACTTTACATACTCGATATAGCTCGAAATGGTCAAGAAAATAAAAAACCGCTCATCCCAATCAAGGAATGAGCGGTTAAACTGAACGATTTGATTAGCGAATGCGAACCAGTTTCCGTGTTAGTGTATTTGTAGGGGTCACAAGTTTACAGAAATAGATTCCATTCCCTGTATTTGCACCGCGATCGGTCTTTCCATCCCATGTGAAATCGGTTGAACCGTCATGCAGAAAACCGTTGAACAGTGTACGAACCAGTTCACCTTTCAGATTATAAACTTTCAGGGTTGCCTTCTCGTTCTTCGCATTGCTCAGTTTCAAATGAGTTGAATCTGAGAATGGATTGGGGGCAGTTGAAAGATTCAGTGCTGGTATGGGAGCCATGCTCTGGTCATCATTCGCAGTTCCCGCCAGTATTGAAACAGTAACTGTAGCATTGGCAGGTAAATTCACCTTCACATAAACGACATTAAGATTTCCCGATGTATCAACCTGTTCCAGAATGCCATTCTGCACTGTATAGTTCC
Organism: Candidatus Cloacimonadota bacterium; assembly: GCA_035402645.1. Taxonomy (GTDB): domain Bacteria; phylum Cloacimonadota; class Cloacimonadia; order Cloacimonadales; family DAONDQ01; genus DAONDQ01. The sequence goes on from DAONDQ010000003.1 coordinate 49,907, forward strand.
CTGAATTATGCGGCATATTGAATTTTACCTCGGTTTCAGGGAATGCCATAGATTGATTATTGATGATAATTGCGCTTTCCTGTGCAGAATTGCCTGTATTGCTGTGTGAAAAACTGATTTGAATATTTGCACCTGTCCCACCGGCTGTAATTGGATTCTCCGGATGTAAGGTTGAACCACTCACTCTGATCACCCTAAATGCCCTGTTCCCATCTCCGCAATTTCGAAGCGAAAGATTATACGGTTCAGTCGTTATGGAACCTGATGTGGAATGAATATGTCCCCATAAACCCATATCGATGCCAAGTGAACTCAAATCGATCTGGGACGAGAAATCATAATGATAGAAGAATACTTTGGTTGGTTCCTGTGAAGAAGCATTGAGATCATTCTGAAGCCATTGCATCTGTCCTTCTGTGAAACTCTGTGCTCCATAGATAGCAGTTAAATAGTTTTCGTAGTTGTCATATGCTTCCATACCGATGTAATGGACTGGACCATAGTCGAATGAATAATCCTGGGTATGATAAGGATAACTTGCTGAGGAATTATTCAGCCATGACCAACCGAAGAACTTCCACCAGTCCTTTCTTGATGTACCTACTGGAGGTGGATCCGACCATCCGCCAATATCATGATTTCCTGGAACCAGGTAGCATGGAACATCCAATTCGCCGATTACTCGTTTTGCCTTGGAGAACCAATGCAGATTCATAAAGTCTTCCATCTCTCCTGAGTTCACAAGGTCGCCGGTTAACAGAACAAATTCAGGATGGATAATGTTGATGTCATTGATCACTTCCCGCAGATCGACAGTATTTGTCGAATCTGTATCATATCCTGCATCAGGATAGAAGATTGGAGTTGGAAGATGGGTATCTGTAATTTGAACAAAGTAATAATCGCTTTTACGCGTAGGCATCACTTTCACAGAGTGCTTGGTTCGATCTGAAATATTGCCTGATGCTGTCACTTTCAAATCGTACAGATCAAAAACAGGTACACTGGGAACGATGGCATGAATTACCCATCGTGGTGGACTTTGCTGATAACTGGCATCATTGATGGTCATTGGAACTTCAATCGTCCCCCGGGAAAGATGAAGGTCCCAATTGGTTGTTGTGGTTGGAGCGGTACACTCGACCGTCATGATCTCATTCGGAACCACAATATTGGGCACTGTCAGCAATGGTCTTTGAATTACGGACAAGGTATCCTTTACTTCGCTATGAATGCCAAATACGGTTACCTGGCCTGAAGTAATTCCTGTCAATTCTGTATCATTATATTGGAAATGCGTCATTGTCAATGGTGATACACCTTCCGAGGCAGCAGTGAAACTCAGGATCAGCAGAAGTCCTGAACCATTCAGGATCCCGTTTCCTGTATAATTGACATTCACCGTTCCAGCGGTGTTGTTCACATTCACACTTCCCTGGCTGGATAGTGTTGTAATCTGGCTGTAGCCTGCATAGGAAATATACGATGGATTATACGTCAGCGTGAATTGATAGGAGGTATAACCATTCTCGAGCGTAACCGTTGAAGTGTTCACAGGTACGGCAAAACTGGAACCGACTAATTGCTGGATGGTTGGAAGGCTGATCACAACCCCCTGTCCACCAAGTTCTACATCAAGTGCATTACGTGGACTGATCCTGTAAGCACTGTATGTGTAGAATCCAATTCCCCTGAGATAACTGAACTGTAAACCGCTGATGATATTCAGTCCAAGATTATTTGGATCATATAATGTATCATCAACAAGACAATCACCTGATCCATCACTTATATTGAATTCGTTATATGTATTGATGGAACTGGTAACCGTAACATTTTGAACTTGCATATATACGCTTTCGTATGCTTCTGAACCTGCCTGGCTTGTAGTGACCTGAGCCGCGGGGGGCATGGGGTTTCCAGTGCTGACAACGTTATAGGACGTGATATTCTTGATCTCTGTCATTCCACCATATTCATAAACTGTTCCCGCTACTTCCACAATATCACCGATATTGGGTGAATGCGTATTTTCATAAATCAGGATACCTTTCCAGGCTCCGCCTTCCGGCATGGAAATCACATACCCATGACCATTTGCATAATTGGTCGCTGTCACGACACCGGATGTTGTCACGGTCTGTCCTGCAAGAGGAGAAGGATACGTCCCGCTCCCGGCATTTGTGGTATATTGTATGTCATAAATTGTTGTTGCTGACATGATTCCTGCTAACAACAGCAGGATACTGATGCATACGATCTTCATATTCTGACTCCGTTCAATTTCATTTGAAATAGTGATGCCTATTCGATTCATCTGTGTCTATTCCAGGGGTGAATAATTACATGCAATAATCATTCTAATTCATTACAAAACAGGTATGTGAAGACAGAAACAGGCTTGAGGTTCTCTCAAGCCTGTTATCTATATTCAGTATTTACATATTCATCATATAGGCTGCCAGGTCAACAATACGGGAGGAATAACCCCATTCATTGTCATACCAGGCAAATACCTTGGTAATGTTTCCCTTCACCTTGGTCAGACTTGCATCAAAGATGGAAGAGTAGGAATTTCCAACAATATCGCAGGACACGATTGGGTCTTCCGTATATTGCAGATAACCTTTCAATGAGGTTTCGGAAGCACGCTTCATGGCTGCATTGATCTCTTCTTTCGTGACGGTTTTGTTCAGGACAAGCGACAAGTCAACCAGTGAACCGTCGGGAGTGGGTACACGAATTGCAACCCCATCCATCTTACCATTCAGGGAAGGAATGACCAATCCGATTGCCTTTGCTGCACCGGTGGAAGTTGGTATCATGCTCACAGCCGCTGCTCTTGCGCGACGAAGATCAGAATGCGGCAAATCGAGTATGCGCTGGTCATTCGTATAGGAATGGATTGTTGTCATGAATGCAGTCTCGATTCCAAATTCATCTTCCAACACCTTTGCAACAGGAGCAAGGCAGTTGGTTGTACAGGAAGCATTCGAAACGATCTTATGTTCTGGTTTCAATGTATTATGGTTCACACCCATGACAACCGTGGCATCTACTTCATCCTTTGCTGGTGCGGAAATAATGACTTTCTTGGCTCCAGCCTTCAGGTGTTTGGAGGCTTTTTCCTTGGTCGTGAAGAGTCCGGTCGATTCAAGAACGATATCGACATTCAGGCTTGCCCATGGCAATGCTTCCGGATCCTTTTCCGCAAAGATGCGGATTTCCTTACCATCCACGATGATGCTGTTTTCTGTGTGACTTACTTCACCCTGGTAGACCTTATGTACACTGTCATATTTGAACAGATGTGCAAGAGTTTTGGAATCTGTGAGATCATTGATGGCAACGACATCGATTTCCGGGTGATTCTTTAGGATGATACGCAGGACTTGGCGTCCAATACGTCCGAATCCATTGATTGCAAGGTTTTTCATGACAGAACTCCTTTTATTTTCTTTGAATTTATAACAAAATACTCTGATTTGCGCTGCCGGTCATGACAACGAAATCTTCTATCGTCTTTTGAACTGCATTTTCGGTCAATACCATCCACTTACGGGGATCGAATTTAGACTTATCAGGGAAATAATCATTCGGGTTGACATCCGCTGGGCATACGATTGCATACTTTTCCTTTTCCCAGAACGCCTGTACGGCTGTTGCCATATCCATTTGGTATTGAGTATCCTTGTTGATCTTCACCACACCATTCCGAATGGCTGTCGTCTGCTGCAGATCTGTCAAACCGGATGCACCGTGAAGAACAATTCCTCTTTCAACACCATGGGAAATGAGAAGATCATCAATTTCCTTAATCAAATCAAGATGCAGAACAACCTTTGCGCCTTTCGTCACACCGTGATTGGTTCCAACTGAGGCTGCGAACAGGTCAACATTCGTTTTCATCACGAATTCAAGGGCTTCTTCAGGTTTTGTATATAATTCGGATTCAGAAACGATTTCATCTTCCGAACCCTTGATATGCCCAATCTCACCTTCCACCAGAGTATCATATTTATGGGCAATATTCACCACTTCCTTCGTGATGCGTATATTCTCGTTCAATTCTTCCTTGGAAGCATCGATCATGACGGAAGAGACAAGCCCATTCTCGATGCAATAAACGATAAAATCGAAATAATTCGGTGTTGCATGATCGATATGAAGACCAATCCCCGAATTATTATACTGATTGGAAATGATCTTGATCATACTGGATATCATCTGTGCGCCGACCTTGATATCCTGTGTCGTACCAGCGGCGTACTTCACCGCTCCGGAACTCATCTGGAGAAGACCATCGGATTTCTTCGCCTCATATCCCTGGACCAAGCCACGAATCGTTGAATCCAACACAACATTGGAAGCAATGATTCCAAAGCGTTGTTTCTTGGCTTTCAGGAAGACTTCCTGGAGTTTCTTTCCTTCTAAAAACATGATTCCTCCTAGTTTATTTCTTGTAATTACAAACGAAGTATCTTTTCGACAATATCCTTTGTCGTGATCACACCGACCACTTTCCCATCCTTTTCTGCTACCGTCAAATGATACATATTGTGCTTCAACATGATGAACACCACTTCCACCATGGTGCTGTTCGGACGGACGGTCTTTTGTGCCTTGATGATGTTATCGATGAGCATGGTCTTTTCCTTCTTGAGGAATTCCTGGAATGGTTCCAGATTCAGAAGGAAGGAAAGGTCTTCCATCATAAAGACATACTCAGGCAAACTCAGGCGTATGATATCCAGATTGTTGATTTCTCCAACATAACACTCAGCATCATCCACAACCGGTATAAACCCCATGTGGTGCATTTTCATCAGGTCAGTGACTTCCTGGACTGTAGAGCCCTTACGTATTGTTACAGGGGGCATCATGATATCTCTTGCCAGCAGATTGGTCTCGACTTCCAGGTCCGTCATTTTCACAAGTTCACAGATTTCCTGCGCCTTTGTGGAATTGATCATTTGTTTGAATATATGTTCATAGCGGGATGAAATCTTGGCAAAACTGGCTACCGTCTTTAAATAAAGTGCTGACTGCTCAGGTGAAGTAATAATCATGATAACGATTTTCACTTCTTCTCCATCGAAGATCACCGGTTTCTTGAATGTCGCAATCGCGACCACAAGTTGATTTAAACCCTCGATTCGGGTATGAGGAATGGAAACGCCATCAGGATAAACCATGGAACCGAGCTTCTCTCTTTCTTCCAACCCTTTCATGCAGACATCAGTATCTAATTGAGGAACAGATTTATGCATCTCATTGAGTAAAAATTCGTATACGTCCATCTTATTTTCCATCTGGATATGCGGGAAAATCAGGTCAGTTTTTACGATGCTTGCTAAATTCATCTTTCCTCCAATTGTTCATTCGTCTGAATCATCTGCTAAATATTTCCGCTTCATGTTTTTGAATTAATGAAAAACTTACAGAGAAAATCTAAACGTCAAGTTAAAAAAAGGCAATTCGCTTTTTTAGGGATTTGAAAATAATTCTCTTGCGCTTTTATTGCTTGTTGTACTTTTACCAAATCAGAATATTGAATTACTCAAGGATGGATATCATGAAGCATTTCCTTGTCTTTTTTCTCCTTCTCACTTGTGTGCACCTTTTCTCTGAAACAATCATGACTCAACAAGAAAAGCAACTTTGCTACGATTTACTCAGGTCAGAAAACTTCGACTCCACATCCGTGGATTTCCTTAAGGACTGGGCAACCGATACAGACATGAAACTCCCCATCGTCCTCGATATTCTGAATCACCCGTTTCATTATCCTGATTTTGTAAAGACCTTGTCGGATAAAATTGAAAATGACAATTACGGTGAGTTGCTTTCTTTCTACCAGGAACTTTTACAGGCAAATGAAGATAAACAAATTGATTATCACAATACTTATCATACCTACTTCCGCGATTCAGTGAAGGAGCAAAAGGATATCTTCAAATTCGTGAAAATGGTTTTTACTGATGCTGATTTGAATTGGAACCTTGCATGGAAGGAATTGTCCGGTATAGAAAAAGACCAATTGACATACATCGCTTACACCATGTGGCAGGAAAGTGAAGATTCCCTTCGCTACAAGGATTTTTACAAATCACATCATATCGATACCTCCCCTGGCATGAACATGGAAAAGATGAAACCCCTCTTGAAAAAAGTCAATATGACCGCCCTTCTCGATGCTGCTGCACAGGTACAGGCTGGCTTCGACATATTGCGTACTGATTTACAGGACAAGAAGTTCCATTTCTCAAAAACAATGAAGGAAAGCTCCAAATGGGGAAATCTGATCATCGGAAGTACCGGAGATGACACGTATTCAAAGAAAACTGCTTTCATTCTCGATCCGGATGGTAACGACCACTATCAGCAGGATATCAACACGGATTTCAATCACCCTTATTACTGGATTTTGGACATAAATGGCAACGATGAATACTCCAATCCTGAAATATGCAGTCTCTTCCGCTGCTTTGCCGGTATCGGTGTACATGCCGACCTGAATGGTAACGATGTTTACACCGGCAACGACGGTATGATGTCCTCATTCTTCGGATATCAGTGTCATATCGATAATGCAGGCAATGATACCTATCGCGGAGGTTCCTATAGCCTCGGTGCAGGTACCTTCGGTATCTCCATCCTCCAGGATAAGACCGGTGACGATTTTTATTCCTGCACTTCAAATGGTGAAGGTTTCGGTGGAACCATGGGTATTGGCATGATCTCTGATTTTGAAGGTCATGACATGTATTATGCAGGTGGAGACTACATGCACGCCCCGCTTGCCCCTCTCGACCAGCGTACCACTTCCCAAGGATTCGGGTTTGGTGTTCGTCCGGACCTTGGCGGCGGTATCGGCATCATCTACGATGGCAAAGGGAACGACAGTTATCGTGGTGGTGTTTACGCCCAGGGTGTTGCCTACTGGTATGCCCTCGGTATCCTAATCGACAAGGAAGGCAACGACACGTACGATGCAGTCTATTACCCCCAAGGAAGCGGAATTCATCTTGCCGCAGGATTTCTGTTCGATGGCTCCGGTGAAGACCATTATTTCTCCAAACACGGACCCGGAGAAGGTGCAGCCCATGATTTCGGTGTCGGCTTTTTTATCGATAGAGCCGGGAATGATATCTACTCCGTGGAAGGCGGATATGGTCTGGCACTCACCAATTCCGTGGCTGTGTTCCTCGATGTCAGCGGTGATGACCGGTATGAAAGGAACAATGATTCCAATTTTGGATTTGCATCGGAAGCACGTGATAGCGGTGGCTTGGGCATGTTCCTCGATACTGGAGGCAAGGACTATTATGCCAACACGTTCTGCAAGGATGATTCCCTCTGGCAGAGAGGGTCATATGGCTTTGGACGGGATGCAAATCTTGTCATACCCGAGAAGACTGTCATGCAGGAAATGGCAGAAACAGAAGCAGCAGCCGTCGATAGTACAGCCTCAGTTCCAGAACTTTTCAAGATAGCCTGTGAATGGGAAGTCGGGAGTGCGCAGAAACGGGTGCAGGTTGCCCGTGAATTGCTTTTGAAGCACCAGGAAGAAACAGCGAAATACATCTACGAAAATGCCATGAACAGCAAAGATGGTCTTGTCTATCGAGCCATCGAGACCTTCGCAGAGAAATCACCCGAATTGAAGAAGTACTTCCCACAGGGACTGGATAATCCTGATTCACTGGTCATCAAGAACACGATTTCACTCATTGCTGATTTAAGTGATTCCACCTATATTCCACAGCTTTCCAACTTCCTGCAGCAGAAAAAATATGTGACTGCTGTCCTGTCTGCGCTTGGATACCTCGGAACTGACGAATGTCTCGATCTTTTGCAGCAGTACATGCATTCCACAAACGAGAAGGAGAGGATCACGGTTGCCAGGGGATTCAAATATATCAAGAAACCCAGAGCGAAAGAACTGCTTCACCAGATGTCCAATGACCCTTCTTTCCTCGTGCAGGCGATGGTCAGATTATACGACAAGAAAAACCCTTGATTGAAATGATACGTGAAAAAAGATGTCCTGCATAAGGACAGAATATGAAATTAAGTAAGATAGAAAAACGGACATTTCTCCTGCTGATGATATCGACATTCTTCAATGCGATGATCGGCAGTTTGAGCAATATCCAGGACATTATTTCGAAGAAAGCGCTTCATGCCCTCGACTGGCAACTGACCCTGCTTGCCATGGTCTGGCCTCTCTCCAATTTCATCTCCATCTGGTGGGGAAAAGTACTGGAGCACTCTAAACATAAAGCCCGATATTTTCTATTGGTTGCGATTCTCGGCAGACTTGTCCTTATTTTTGGGATGTGGGTCGTTAATATGAACCAGTTCCTCATTCTTCTAACGTTCATGTTCTCTTTTTCTTCGCTGTTGATACCTGCCACCAATGCCATCTACCAGGAAAATATATCACCCATGAATAGGGGAAGAATTTTCGGCTATACAGTCAGTCTAACGACCCTGGCAGCAATGGTCATCTCCTTTTTTGCCGGAAGACTGCTCGACCAGAATGAACACTCCTTTCATATGATCCTCATGGCTGCGGGAATCTCCGGATTTCTGAGTGCATTCGTTCTCTCTTTGGTGAAATTCGACAAGAATTACCAGCGTCCGCAACTCGATTCCATGACTCCCCGTGAAATCCTCTACACACCGATCAAGCGTATGATGGAGATTCTCAAAACCAATAAGGAATTTGCCAAGTTCGAGAGGAATTTCTCTGCATACGGTATGGGGTTTATCATGCTGCAGCCGGTGATCCCGATTTATCTTGTCCAAAACCTGCAATTAAATTATACATACAATTTCCTGGGAAAGGGAATCCTGTCGCAATACGGTTTCCTGATTCTTTCTCCCATCATTGGGAAACTTCATGACAAGTTTCATCCGCATAAGTTCACTGCCATTTCATTTGGTGCCCTGACAACTTATCCCCTGATGTTCCTGCTCTCTTATTTCGTGCATGACAGATTCTGGGCAATCCTGCTCGTCTATATTGCTTTTGTGCTATTTGGAGTAGCCATGACAGGTGTGAATATCTCCTGGAATATGGGAACCATATTTTTTGCCGGAAAAGGTGAATCGCCAATGTACCAGAGTGTGCATGTGACGATGACTGGCTTACGGGGTGTTGTAGCGCCATTGCTGGGACTATTTCTTCTCCGTACATGCGGAATTGCCAGTGTTTTTCTTGTTGCAACACTTTTCCTGATTCTTGCTTCCTGGCTTAGCAGAAGAGACTACAAGAACTTCCAATGCAAGTCAGAAGTGGAATGCGTACCTGAGAATCTGAATCTTCTCAACCCGAACGGATAACTAATTGTATCTATTGGGTAGGGTTAAAGTGTCATGAGAATACCGTTCGTCATTCGTATCTGAAGCCAATCTTTTACCAATATGATACCTGTCCCATTCCAATCCCGAGAGATTGGAATGAGATTGGAAAGGGATTGGTATTGGATTGGATAGGGATTGCAATGCCACAGGATATTCCCTGTTCATTTATCATGACCTGCTTTGTGTCACATGAAAAATCCCTTGCTACAAATCTACAGGTTATCAATGTCAACATATGAATAAAGATACAAAACCGACTCCCGAACTACTTCTTCCTGCAGGCAGCAGGGAAGCTTTTGCTGCTGCCATCGAGGGAGGTGCTGATGCAATTTATCTTGGATTGGAGAAGTTCAATGCGAGAAACAGGGCGAAGAACTTCCATGCCGAAGACCTACCAGTCTTATTGGACATTGCGCATAAGCACAAGGTGAAGGTGTATCTCACGCTCAATACTCTTCTTAAGAATATAGAACTCAAGCCATTTTTGGAACTTGTTCAATTTCTATCCACCTGCAATCCTGATGCGATTATCGTTCAGGACTGGGGTGCATTTCATTTCCTTCGACAAATGCTGAAGACCCAGATCCATGGAAGTACGCAGATGGGAATGCACAATTCGCAAGGGGTACAATTCGGTCAGAAAACAGGACTGACCAGGATTATTCTAGCTCGCGAACTGACCATGCCTGAATTGCAGGAAATTCAAAAGAAAAGCCCCATCGAATTGGAGATGTTCACACATGGTGCCTTATGCTATTCTTTTTCTGGAGGGTGCCTTTTCTCGAGTTATTCAGGAGGAATGAGTGCCAATAGGGGCTTGTGCCGACAACCCTGCAGAAGACTCTACTCAGAAGAAGATACCTCAAAATACTGGTTCAACCTGAAAGACCTACAACTCCTGGAAATGATCCCTCAACTGCTCAAACTCGGTGTGCATTCCTTCAAGATAGAAGGGAGAATGAAGCGTGCTGATTATGTATATTCAGTTGCAAGGGCATATCGACTGGCGATCGATCATCCTGAACGGATGCAGGAAGCACGGGCAATTCTCGATCATGCCCTGAATCGTGAAACAACTGCATATTTCATGCAGAATCCAATCATAGAGAATATTGCAGATTTCCCATTTACCGGAAAACTGATTGGTAAAGTTCTCCGTGCAGAGAAAGAGCAGGTGGAAATCGAATTATCACAACCAATTCATAAAGGAGATGTGATACGTATCCTTCCTTTATCAGGTGAAGACAGACCTGCCGTGTCGATCAGAGAAATGAAACGAAACGGACAATCCGTAACTTCCTCAAACGCTGGAGAGAATGTATCAATCAGCATGGACGGGAAAGGAATTGAAACAGGCGAGATGGTGTTCCTGACTGATAAGGCAGTTTTCAAACCCAGCATCCAAATCCCATATAGGAAGCCAATCCGGTTAAAGCCATTAACGCCACAGAACAGGAATATTCTGGATAAAAGCACAAAAGCAAGGGAAATGGAAGCAAAAAGCGGTTTATACGTCCGAATCAATGACGAAAAATGGCTTGAGACACTTGCATCCGTAAAGGTGCAGGAGATATGGATCCCCCTTTCATTGGCAGTTTCAATGAAACAATGGGAGAAACAGGGAGCATTCCGGATCGAATTGCCGCGGTTTATACCCGAAAAGCAGGTAGAGGAAGTGGAAATCGCCATTCAAAAACTTGTTGCCAAAGGAATGAATCGATTCATCATAAGTCATATATCACAGGTTCAGTTTTTCAGGAATATGAAGAATATAAGTGTTTGGGCGAATGAATGGGTATATTCTTTGAACGATGCAGCCATCAATTTCTATGCAGATATGCAGATACGAGGATATGTCTATCCACTTGAGAATGATATTCCCAATCTCTTTCAATACAGAAATAAAAATGGGATCGTTCCCCTGTTCTTCCATCCCCAGTTATTCTATTCGAGACAGCCGGTTCACCTGAAAAGGGAATTTTCGGATAAAGACAGGGAATATCGTATTGTGCGTCAGCATGGATGGACCACGGTGCTTCCTGCAGTTCCTGTCTCTGTCTTTCAATTCAGGGATAAACTGGAGGAACGCGGCTACAGCCGTTTCCTGATCGATTTATCCTTTATGGATCAGGAGGAAGGATTCCTTGATGAATTGATACAAGCCTATTACAGAGGACTTAAATGGAAGAATGCGACGGCATTTAATTATAAGAAAGGACTTTGGTGAAGTTCGAAGTGCGAAGTACGAAGTTCGAAGTAATTTCAGAGAAGGGAACAGAAAGCAGTCCGAATGAGTCCCTCCCTTGAGATGAAGGGAGGGTGGCACGGTGTGCCGGGTGAGTTTGATAGTCCTGTAAAATAGCTACATTCAACTCAATACAATTTTACTTTTCATGGATCCTCGCATTCGCAAGGATGACAAACTCAATGAACCACATAAGCTCATATTTTAACTTTTCATTATTAGTTTTTAGTTGTTAGTTATTAGTTATCTCAAAGGCGGATACTGATTGAATTTGTTATTGATGATATCAAACGTCATGTCGCTTAATTTCTGTCTTTCCATATCCTTTTCAATGGGTACTTCATCGAATATTGTCACTTCAACCCTGATTTCCTTCAATTTCAGCATGATCGGGAAGTGAGGGAAGAATGCCATATCACCGTACCAGCATATCAAATCACGATTGGAAAGACTGAATGGTTTACCGTCTATGGTTATGTACCTGATGCACATGGGAATTACAGGTGTTTGTGACTGGATGGCAGATTCAAAAAGGGATTTTCTGAATGGATGAACATAATCTCCGTTAAAACTCGTACCTTCAGGAAAGAGGGCAAGGTCGAACCCTTCCTTCATAACTTCCGTGATTTTTATTAAATCTTCTTTCAAGGCGGAGATATGACGTCTATCCGTGTAAAGGCTTCCCCCCAACTGTGTGATTTGACCGAGGAACGGTGTGCTTTTCATCTCAATTGAAGTAATGAAAAGCATGGGATGGATGGAAGCGAGAATGGGGATATCCATATAGGAAACATGGTTCGTAACAATAAGATGGTTTCGTTCAGTCAAAATAGATAGTTTTTCAGGATTGGTCACAGTCACTTTGAATCCCATGATTCGTATCAATTGCTTTGCCGTGTGGGCAATATTCAGCATAAGCTTTTGACGTCGCCTCGTCTTATCACGATTGACGCACAGAACATAAATACCAGAGACGAAGAACCGAATCAGTTCCATTATAATAGACAGGGATTTCAGTATATACTTCATCTCTCCGATTTACGGGCGTGGGATTGAGTGAGTTGTTCCACATCGAGAAGGGTGAGAAAATCAACACAGCGGAAACTCTTATCGAGCGCAGGTGTTCCGCATATCTTTGCACCGGCTTTCAGATATGAATGCAGCAATGAAGGCACCATTTTTTTTACTTCTGATTCCTTCTCAGGATCATAGAATTTACTGCATCCTTTTCGGATGTACTTTTTAATACCAAATATCTTGAATTTCCCGCGAGGTTTGATCTTTGTCATTTCCTCAAGAAGTCCCTTTTCCCTGAAATAGCAAAGCATTGCCAGTATTTTTTCCCTATCCATGGTCTTCACACTGGAACAGCCGAACATATACTTGGTATCGCTCTTTTGCAGATACTCCCTGATTCCTTCCCATAGCAGGGCAATTGTCACACCATTCCGATAATCCTTATGCACGCATGCTCTTCCCAGTTCCAGTTTGTTGCCGGGGAGTTTGGTGATATGCCTCATGTGGAATTCGGTAGCAGTATAGAATTTCTTGGTGTGCAGGGATGAGTTCAGGCGATAAGTGCCGATGGGCTGATTTGTCCTCTTGTCAATGATGAGAAGATGGTCACACTTCTTGTCAAATCGGTCGATGTCCGCTTCCAGGAGTTTCTTCTTGTGTAGCAGTTCTTCAATGAAAACATCATGGCGAAGACGTAGAGCCATCTGAAGTTCTTCAGTATTTTCAGCAGTCTTAATGATATAATTCTCTTTTTCAATAAAAATGCTGATCTTGGCATGGAAGTTGCGGATTCTATTATTATGAAGGGATCTTCTTATCGAATGGACTATATTTCTCTTTGATTTAGCTTTCTTCACTGTCTGTTTTTTCCTTTACAGTACAAAAGGGTTACTTTTCATATCTTTTTTTGTTAGTATCTGAAAGCATAAGAGAATGTCAAGAATGATTTTCAGATTATTTTCTTTCTTGGTTATATTCTTGCATAACAGGATAGGTTATATTCTCAAACTGCATAGAAGTTAAAAGGAGCGCATAAATTGAAGAAGTTTGTAGTGTACCTCGTCATTGCTGTCATTACTACTTTTGCTCTTGCCGAGACAACAAGCGTGCAAGTGAAGATGAACAACGCCCGTTGTGACGTCAAAGGAACCGTTACATCCCTGAGTGTGGATGATTTTGGCTATATCACTGCTCCGGGAAGATACAGGCTTCCCTGCAGACGTGTGAACGTGATTTTGCCATCCAATGCAGATCATATCACTTGGCAGGCAACATTCTCAAGGGAAACGATCCCACTCACAAATGCTCTTGAAAAGAACACTCCCTATTCCGATGGGGAAAGATATCTCACTTCTGACGAGCATGCATCGAATCTTCAGCATGTAAAATATGCTGGGATTGGGCATTGGGGAGATGTGACCTTTGCACGCTTCGATGTACTCCCATACACTTATGATGAAGCTTCTTCTACACTCGAGCAAATCAGCAATCTGAATATACAAGTTTCTTATAATATGAATTCCAGGTCTTTTCCCAACCATATTCCGGCAACCATGAAGGGAAATGAAGAGCAATTCCTCAATCCCGATGCTTTGAAGAGTCTTTACTCGAGCAACAGGACAAGAAACTTTGATTATCTGATCATTACGAAACCGAATTTATATAATTCGCTGCAAGCATTGAAGAATTTCCATCAGCAACAGGGGATGGTAGTCCAATTTGCATCAGTTGATTCAATCTTAACGACTTATGCAGGTGCAGATGGAGCGGACAAGATACGGAACTACCTCATTGCGCAGTACCAGGCTTCCCCTTTTACCTATCTCCTTCTTGTTGGGGATGTGGACACAGTGCCCATCAAGTATTTGGGACCGGAACCCAATATGCCGGTGTCTGTCCCCTCGGATTTCTATTATGCAGACCTCAGTTCCAATTTCGATACGGACAATGATGGAATTCCAGGTGAATATTCCATGTCTGAAGGAATCGATGATTATGGAATCGATTTCACACCGGAATTATATGTGGGAAGAATTTCATTCAATGATGCTACCAGTGTCAGTCAGATATGCAACCGCATCATCGCATATGAAAGCACGAATGCTGAATGGAAGAACCATGTTCTCATTCCGTCAGCCATCCTGAATTATGCCCAGGAAGACGGTAATCCCTGGCTGATGACCAACAACGATACCTGGAGTGAATTCGTGAAGGCGCATATCTTTCATGGCACGAATGTTACGACCATGTATGAGCATGAGGGTTTGGTTACTTCAATGCCATCTGACTATGACTTGAACCAGTCGAATTTTACAAATCAACTAAATACGAACAGTTACGGTATCATCAATTGGTCAGCACATGGCAGTACGATCTCATCAGCCCGTAAGATATGGATGGAAGATACGAACGGTGACGATATTCCACAGAGTTACGAATGTATGTGGGATGGACTTGTCGATATGTCCACTTTTGATGGGCTAACGAATCAGGATGGTGCTATATTTTTCTGTGCCTCCTGTAATAATGGCATGTTGGATGCAGACCAGATGTGCCTGGGTGAAAAGGTTCTCCTTTCCAAGGCGGTGGCTGATATTGCTGCTACCCGCACAGGTTGGTACAAAATAGGATGGAAGAATCCCGGATGGGGTGGATTATCTTCTTACAATTACTATATACTCGACAATTATGTGAATTTCCACCAAAGCATCGGTCAGGCTGTCGGGAATGTGAATTTCATGTACAGCAATCTCTTCCTCTTTGGTGATCCTGTCGATACTGATGGAATCATCTGGCCCGAACAGCAGAATATATACACCTATCTTCTATTCGGTGATCCTGCCGTTGGTTATCGTAGTGATGCAATGAATACACAAGGTGAAATATTGGTATGGGAACCTGCTTCCAATCCCCATAATTCAGCTTTGATCGAGAAAATAACGAATGTCTCTCATGCAAATGTCGTTTACACAGATAAATTGATACCCGATTATACCTACTTGGATAAGTTCAAGGCGATATTTGTTCTTTCGGGATTTGGAACTGACACATACCAGTTCAATTTGCATTCTGCTGAAAGCCAGATGCTTTCCGATTATCTCGATAATGGCGGGCGTGTGTACCTGGAAGGTGACCAGTTCTCCGGAGAACCAATCAATCCATTCATTGATAAATTCGCTGCCTTAGCTCCCTATAACCATTTGGCAAATATTCAAACCATTTACGGCTTTGATCATGTTGACGGCAGTACCTGGAATTACGCAGGCTATAATGCCATGAATAAACCCTTCCAACCCAACACAACAACCACTTCCGTATTCAAGACAGGATTGGAGAACAACTCTGATGTGATTGGTATTTATCATCAGGCAGAACAATATAGGACATTTGCCTCAGCATTTGAACTGAATGGTGTGACAGACGGTACATCATCGGCGAATGATTTGCTGCACACGATCCTGTATGACTATCTTGCCATCGATACACCTACTTCTACCGATGATCATACAGCTTCACATGCTGCTCTATCATTGATGAGCTATCCTAATCCATTCACAAGCACGATGAAGATAAATGCGAATGTACCAAAATCAGGTCAACTGCTTGTAGAAGTATATAACATCCGTGGTCAAAAGGTACGTACCCTGCATTCAGGAACCGCTTCAAAGGGAGAAATGAATCTTTCCTGGAACGGCTTGGATGATAACGGGAACAGCATTGCATCAGGTTTATACATCATCAAGGCAAGAACATCTGATGCAACGAAGATGATAAAGACCCTTTTATTGAAATGACACCGGGTTACCGGTAATTTAGGAGAAGAAAATGAAAATGACGAAAATGTGCGGAATGCTTATGTTCCTGCTGATCCTCACCGCACAGTTGATGGGACTGACAACTGTACTTAGCGAGAATTTTAGTGGCTTGACCGCATCAGGCGGATCTACTGATATTTCATCTCAACTCGATACGAAACTTCAAACGACAGGCTGGACTGGCTCCAAGATATTTGAAAATGCCGGTGAAGCTAAGATGGGTTCGAGCTCAGGAATGGGCTATATCATCACGAAAACAGTTGATATATCAGCTGCTTCCGGAGCTGCCACCCTTCAATTTGATGCTCGTATTTATGGAACTGATGCCACTAAAACTATTCAAGTGTGGCATGCTGATGACGGTACTACCTTTACCCAGGTTGGAAGTGACATTACACTCACCGCAACAATGACGACTTATACCGTCAATATTACCGGCGGAACAGCGAGTTCAAAGATTAAGATCACTGGAACTGCAGCTTCAGCTAATCGCTATTACCTGGATAACTTTCTTCTAACCCAGGCTGGCGGAACGAATAGTGTTCCTACCGTTACAACTACAGCTATTACGTCCATTACAAACACGACAGCTTCTTCAGGAGGAAACATTACTTCTGATGGTGGTGCTTCTGTCACTGAACGTGGTGTATGCTGGAACTTAACGGGTGCTCCTATTCTCACGGAAAGTCATACAAGTGATGGATCAGGCAGTGGTGCTTATGCAAGTGCCATAACTGGTCTGACATTTGGTACGACGTATCATGTTCGAGCCTTTGCTACCAATAGCATTGGAACTGCCTACGGTGCAGAAGTTGACTTTACAACCAGTGGTGGTGCTCCACCCTCAGCGCCTGTTGCCATTGCAGCCACATCCATCACAGGAACAAGCTTTGCCGCAAATTGGAATGCAGTATCCAATGCAAATTCATATCTTCTGGATGTTTCCACAAATTCTTCCTTCTCCAGTTACATATCAGGATACAATAGCTTGAGTGTATCCGGAACAACGCAATCCGTATCAGGTTTAGCCGTATCAACCACATATTATTATCGAGTCAGGGCAGTGAATACCATTGGAACAAGTGCCAACTCCATTACAATCACTGTCACAACCTCTGCTTCAGATCCATATAGTGGCTATTATGACCCTGTGGCTGGTCTTTCCGGTACGGCTCTGAAGACTGCATTGCACACGCTCATCGCAACGAATACAAACTCAGATTATAGCGGTTCAAAGCTCTATTTGTATCAGACAGCTGATAATGTAAACGGCACAGTCCGTTGTGTATATACAGGACAGGATTTTACAATCAACTCCACCTATGATGGAGCCACCAATCCGAATACTGAACATACATTTGCACAGAGTTGGTTTGGAACAACAGATGCCAGTATAAAAAAGGCAGATATCCATCATCTTTTTGCTACTAATTCTACGGTGAACTCTACTCGAAGTAATTACCCCTTCGATAATGTTACCAATATTACTTACACATCACCTTCTTATAATGGCTATGTTAGCTATAAAGGTACGAATGCATCCGGACAAACCGTGTTCGAACCTGCTGACCAGCATAAGGGTGATTGTGCCAGAGCACTTCTTTATTTTTCAGTCCGTTATAATATGAGTCTAAGTATTGACGGCGTGGATATGCTTCCCACAATGATCGCTTGGAACAGTCAGGATCCACCCGATACGAAGGAAATAAACCGCAACGCCAGTATCTATTCATTCATGCACAATCGCAATCCGTTTGTCGATCATCCGGAATATGTATCATCCATCTGGGGTGGAAGTGTGACGAATACCACTGTTCAATTCGATCCTGCCAGTGCCATCGTGAATGAGAATGCAGGGACAGTAACACTTACCATCACCATCACAAATCCGAGTTCAACTGCTGCCACCACAGCTTCAATCGCTTTAACGGATGGTACTGCTACAGATGTTGGAAATTATACGACTCAGAATATAACCTTCCCTGCCGGCAGTTCAGTCAGCAAGACTGTTACGGTGACTATTACCGATGATGCTCTCGTGGAAGGAAATGAAACACTGGTATTCTTCCTGACGAATGTAAGCGGTGGTACCAGTGCCATGATCGGTAGTTACGGAACATTCAATTTAACAATCAATGATAATGACATCCCAACTGTAACCGCTATCGCAGCAACGAATATCACTACTTCCGGTTTTACTGC
>DAONDQ010000004.1:0-64478 GCA_035402645.1 Candidatus Cloacimonadota bacterium
CGTCCCAACTGTTCACATCTAAGTTCACTATGGCAAGTGCAACATAGATATGTGTGCTCATTGACGGATTTCCTGCAAGATATGCAGCCTTATTATGAAATGATTTAAAATTGGCAGTAGCCGTTTTCTTGACTACATCTAAATCACAAGTCATAAGTTTGTGAACTCCGTCCGTGTGCGTAGCACCGAACACATCTGTAAACGTTTTCTGTATCATTTTATTACTCCTTAATCAGTTGCTTCGTTATATGAACCGAATCTATCAACATCAACATGGGCATCGAGGTATGCCAAAGCTATCTCACCTGTTCCCCAAGTATCACCAGTGGTAACGCGCTGAATCTTAACCATCAGTATTGAGGAATATACTTCGCTAGATGGAGCAGCCATATCAGCAATCAGAGTATCCAACTTCATCTTGTACTGATCGGTAGTAGCAAGTGTTATGGTCTTACTTCCACTGTTGGGAAGTGTAGCCGGTATTACATCACCGTGATTGAACCATCCCCAAGTGAAGTCAAACACAATATTTCCATTTGCCGAAGCTATTGGAACATAGTGTATATGTACGCTATCACATGGAGTCTGAAGTTTCTTTCGGTGTGTCATTTGGAAAATCATACTAAAAATATCGTTCCTTGCAATATGAGGGATAACTACACCCGTAGTACGAAGTTCCCTAAGAGTCCACTGAGTAGTGCCGGATAGGGCAGTTCCTAGTATTCCCTGTACATCATCATGATATAAATGTCCGGATTTCATTTTATGCCTCTATCGTTTGTTTCATTACCCACGCACTAGACTCTCTGCGTTCGATAACGAAGTTATTACCACTGCGTCCGAATCTCCAACTTCCGTCTGTGGTAGGTTCGCCCCAGTAGTGGTACGAAGTAGACGGAGTGATTAATGAATCAGCATTTATTTTCAGAGTCTGATCTGAAACTGCCGAACCCATTATACCGTAAAGTAATGCTTTAGCCTGTTCACCGGCAGTGTCGGTTCTATCGATGCAATCAAATATTAAACGATTAGAACCAAGTTCATATTTACCGGCACAGTTACCTATGAAGGTATTATATGATTGAGTTGTTAATGCAAGTCCTGCATACTTACCAAGCACTATATTATAACTACCAGTAGTCAGAAGTCCAAGTGATTGATCGCCTATTACCACGTTTTCAGAACCAGTAGTCAGTGCTCTCAAAGACATATAACCTATTGCTACATTTAAAGAGCCGGATGTAACACTTTGATACCCTAATGTTCCGTGTCCTATACCAATATTACCTACACCTGTATTATTAGCAGGAGTGTTTGATCCGTCAATCGAGGATACACCTATACCAATATTGGAACTGCCTCTCATCTGATTCAAAGCATACTGACCTATGGCAATACAGTTTGTTGCAGTAGTAAGCATACCCGCGCATCCCATACCGATAGCTACATTAGCATATCCCGTACTTAGTGATTGTAAGCAGTTAGCGCCGACCGCCACGTTATTGTATCCAGTGTATATAGTTTGAAGTGCAAGAGTTCCTATTGCTATGTTGTTTGATCCAACATTTCCAATATTAGGGTAAGCACCTTCCATAGCTTGCTGACCGATTGCTACGTTATTTGATCCGTTCATCAATCTCATAGCCCAATATCCGATTGCAACGGAGTAATTAGAATCAGTAGTATCTACACCGGTATTATAACCGATGAAGGTATTATTGAGACCAGTAGTTAATCCGTATCCTGCAGACCGACCTAAAGCTATGTTGTATGATGCCGTTGAACTGAAACTCATAGCTTGGTAACCGGCTACCACATTAAATGAACCAGTATTATTTGCAGGAGTTGCCGAACCAAACAGTGCTGCTGAACCGATTGCTATATTAGCATCGCCCTTCATATAATACATGGTACTGGGACCGACCGCTACGTTATGCGAATTAGTATCCATAGCTCTAGCTGCTGAATAACCAATCACAACATTGATCCCGCCGGTTGTCAAAGCACTACCTGTTGCAGCACCAACAAGAATATTACCTTGTGAAGTGGAAACGTTTGAACCGGCTTGATGCCCGATGGCTATGTTATATGTTCCGGTAGACATATAGAACAATGATTCATTACCTATGGCTATATTTCCGCCACCAGTATTCTGTTCGTAAGTAGCTGAACCGTATAACGCACAGTAACCGAAAGCTAAATTCTGACTACCTTTAACACCATACATAGCGCATGAACCGATCGCGGTGTTCGTGTATGCATCGACCATGTATAGACCGGCATAGTGACCGAGTAAAACATTGTCATGACCAGTAGTGATATTATATCCGGATTGATTCGCCAATGCAAGATTGCGAGTACCGCTTGTAAGTAATCCCAAAGTAGAGTAACCTATGCCGACGTTTCCACTTCCATCAATAATTGATGCTAAAGTAGCTACACCTATGGCTATATTACCACTGGGATTATTGTTTGTTCCGCCCTGTAAAGCGTTCGGTCCTACGGCTATATTGTTACTGCCGTTTAGATACTGTCCGGCTTGTGAGCCTATGAGAGTATTCGAGTTTCCAGTAGATAGACCATATCCTGCGTTTTGACCTAAGCAAACATTACTAGAGCCAGTTGTCAAAGCACGTAAACAGTTCATACCCATACCGGTATTGTACATACCGCTAGTGATATTATACATGCAATCATTACCCATAGCAATATTGCCCGAACCAGTAACCGGATCAACATAACCGCTCATTGCCCTGTATCCGACGGCTACATTTGACCAACCAGTAGCTTTATACAATGCCCAAGCACCAATGGCAGTGTTGTACCAAGCATCAACGGCACTACCTAATGCACTGTAACCGACCGCTACATTATCCGAGTTCTCAACTATTTTGTTACCGGCATATGAACCAATCAAAACATTACGATAACCAATAGTGAGGGCGTTACCAGTTCCCCTACCAATCAAAATGTTATCAATTCCAGTTGTCAAAGCAGAACCGCAAGATGCGCCCGCTTTTATATTAAACAATGTTTCGTCGTAGTAAGCGAAGATTGCTTTTGCATCAGCAACTTGCGCTCCCGTCGTAATATTTACTAAGCCTTTTAATTCATTAGCCATAACGCACCTTATGATAATATTTTAGGGTTAGAATAAGTTGATGGATTAAGTATAGCTGCGAAATTAACTTTGTTATTTACATCGTTAATTAAAGTTGATTCCGGAATCAGAAGACTATTATTCATCCAATCCAATTCTATCCACTGATCCGGTTCCGTTGTAGAAGCCGAAACATAAGCTAATCCATATGTAAGAAACATACATGGATTTGCTCCATTGGGTATTATAAACATTTGGTCTAAAGACATACTTGTTTTCTCAAGAGGAACAGGAATCTGTAATTTAGATACATCACCTATATAAGAACCAACTATTAGTTCTGCTGAAGGTTCTGTATCTTCACACATAACAAATCCGTAATAGCGAACTCCGGCAGCATTTACCATTGTACCAGTGCTGATTGATATACCATCCGAAGTAAAACCACTTATGCCGGTTGTTAAATCAGCAGTAGCTGCAAGAAAATAGCTAGAGTAATAATCAGCATGATTAGATGTCCTAAATATCGCAGGATGTGCACCCGCTCCTTTAATAACAACCACTACTTTTGATTTAGTGGTTAAATCTATTCCCAATCCAGTTAATGTCCTTGCTAAGCCATTACCATCATAATAAAATGATTGATAACGCATATTAGTGAGAGTTCTTCCATTATGTGCTGAAAGTCCCCAAAATTTATAATCTACTCCATTGGTATTAACTGATGCATGAGTTCCCAATCTCATTTCATTTCCATTATATGTTGCACCAAATCCACCAAGTATGTTGGCTACGGCTGAACCTTTGCATCCGCCTAATATAGTTCCCATTACACCCTGCACGGCAGTATCGGCTTTAGTAACTATGAAATGTGGATCTTGTCCTGTTTGAAGAATTGAACCGGCTGAATCGCCAACATATGTTCCAAGGAAAAGACTTGCTTTTCCCCAAATGCACTGATTAGCGACCTTAGCGCCATGTCCTAAGATACTAAAATTTAAAGTACTATTTGAATCATTTTTAATCATTGTATCACCGATATGTTACCAGTTGAATTTATTACTAAAAATGTAGTATCTGCCACAACACAAAGCAAATCCACAGTATCGCGTTTATATGTAGCCTGTATTGCTCCATTCGTTCCAACAGTGGTTGGATAATCTCCCATAATTATCTGTTGTCCTGCAAACTGCTGAATACCCCATAATCCTTCTCCCATACCCACTACCTTAAATATAGTTCCTTTAACACATGTTTGGGGAAGTTTAAGACCTTGATAAGTTGCTTTTAAAACTAAATGTATAGTATTAGGTGTTAAAATAACAACAGGTACACTATTTACATCTATCATTGATCTGTATCCCACTATACTTTGAAGATAGCGAGCATCCGGATCAACTTCTTGTCCGGTAGTTACATCCACTAATCCTTTGATGTTGCTCATATTAGTTCCTTACCAAGTTGTTTCCACTACGTGACGGATAACAACATTGTCTGCTACCCAAATATAATTATAGCCACCATAGTAACCGCGTTCACCGTCTTTACCTGTCGATGTCGGTGTAGGTGCTGCACTAAGTGTCCTACGTGATGCAATAGGCTGATTCTCGCTGTTACGGTAGAGCGTATAAGCTGCACCGTTAAATGCGTGTGAATCAAGTCCGGCATCGTAAGCGTATGCATTACCGGCAGTGTTCTTTTTGATTGTGAAATCAAAGTCGCCCGCTCCGGTATTGAATACAGAGTTCACTCCGCGTGTTTCAAATCCGATAGTAGGTCTAGTTGCAGTGTTGAAGAGTCCAACACCGAAGCAACTATTATAGATACAAGTTACCGCGCGGTCATTTGTAGCAAAGTACATCGGTTTGTTGGCATCGTTCGTGTTACCAAGAACTACTGCTTCTGATTCTGCAATCGCGTTACCTGCAAGATCCTTAATAAAGGACGAACCCGCATAGGTCGCTCCGCACATTCTTATAAATGTACCTCTTGAAGTACCTCTGTTTGATGAAACAATCAATTCTGCAAGTCCTGCAGATGCACTGCCCAGTACCGACAACTGATTAGCAAAGCCATTAGTGATTTCAACAAAATGTCCACTAATAGTAAGTTTGCTAGTGATTGACCAAGTACCGCCAAGTGTCATGCGAGCGACATCCATATTACCACTGACTATATCTGTTGTCGCGTGAGTATGACCGGTAAGAGAGAAGCTACTGAACGAGTAGCCACTGTCTTTAAGTATAGAACCTGTTGCGCCATTAAATGATGCGAAGTTTCCGTCTACTGCGCTTGTAGGACCGCTAACTATGCTATCAACATTGCGCTGAACAAGATTCCATTTGCTTCCAACAGTAGCTTGATCGCCGGATGCAGTTCCGTCGGTGTTACAAATCATCATATCACCAACTTCAACTATTGTACCGGATGATCCACCAATCTTTCCTGCTACTGAAACAACATACAGATGACCACAATCTGCTGCAGGATAATTAGGAGAAGCTGCACAATCAATTACACCTTTGTACACTAGAGCATTTGCAGCTGCGATTAGACCATCAACATACAACTTATTTACAAGCTGATAGTCAGTAGTGGGAGATGCAGTAGGTCCGATTGGGAATGTTCCGAATGTATGAACATCTGTTCCCGCGTCGTAATTATATGCGATTCCAGAGGTTTTCTTATAGATAAGGAAGTCCATATCTTGGGCATCCTTATTGAAGTAGTTAGCAAAAGCACCGGCAGTGTTACCATCGAATGATGCAATAACTTTACCGTTAGCTTCCAACTGAATGAAACCACGTTGGAACTTCAATCTAGTATTAGTATCCGGAGTTCCTGCCATATAGTGACGTATGCTATCCGCTACCTGTATATCGCCATATATGAATCTGACCACTGCACCGGAGATATCGAGAGTGGAATTGAGTGCCCAATCACCACTGAGAGGCATACGAGCGATATCAAGATTTCCACTTATTAAATCACTTGTTGCATGGCTATGACCGACCACCGATACAACATTTCCGGCAACAGTAACTTGTCCATCATTTCTGACTCTAAACAGGTCAGTATCAGACGAATTTGTTACATGGAAAGCATCAACTTGATCATCACTTGTACGACCTTTAACTTTCAATCTGTCTTGAGATGTCCCGAGTGTACCTATTCCAAAACCGCCACTTGAGCCATTATAGAAGGAAGTGCTACTTCCACCGTTCATAACTATTCCTTGAGTGGAAGAGTTACCGCGATAGATATTGATTATACCACCAAGATTATCTGCACCAAATATGATACCAATATGATTAAATGTGGCTGCGGTATCTTCGAGCGTTAGGAATGTGAAAGTGGAATTATCTTTCGGTCCAATCATTCTGTGAGATGACGTAACGGTCGACCATGTTCCGCCAACTGGCATAGCCAACGGATCGATTGTATCACCAGTATTATGTGCGCTAAGAACGGTCGTCGCGCGATCCCAAAGATTTTCGGGAACTATTGCATCATCAACATACTTCTTATTAGCAAACTGATAATCCGTTGTTGGTGCTGCTGAAGGTCCGACAGGGAACGTGCTGAAAGTGTGCAAATCAAGTCCTGCATCATACTTATAAGCGTTGATTCCTGCGGTAGCTGCGCTTATGTTGAAGTCCAAATCTTGATGCCCGAAGTTGAAATCAATTACTCCGGACCCGAAAAGAAGACCATTGTAACTTATTCCGGAACTTATCTGTATGAGATTCAATCCACCTATTCTGCGAATAGTGGCAACACCACTTGCGCCTAAATAGAACTCAACACCGGTTGCAACTGTATTAACCATCTGAAACGCGAGAGCCTGTGCAGTTACATTGGTACTATTAAGTTTTACAGTTGTTGCTGATGCTAATGCGTTCTCGATTGTCAAATCACCAGTTACGTTCCAAGTTCCGCTAACTGGCATACGTGCGACATTGAGATTACCGCTTGAAAGGTCACCGGCTGATCTCGTAGCAATGTCTGCGATGGACGACGTTGTCTTATCAATCATCGCCCAAGTATAATCATTGGCTGCAGGATAAACGTTACCCATTCTAGGTGCGCCCATAGGTCCGAAGGATAGTACGCCCGATTGCATACTCGTATCAAGCCATGTGGCAGTTCCGGTATCCCATACCCACATAGTATCGGTAGAGCCAACGATTGCGAACCAACCCGCCTGTCCAGGTGTAGGCAAAGCTGCAGGATTTACATAGTATCCCTTGAAGTTCGCCAGTGATGCAAACTCTGCATGGTCATGACATACAAGACTTATGCCAAGTTTCTTTAAGAAAATGTCTACAACTGGAGTCATGTTAGTTCTCCTTATTTATATGTTAGGAGAGCACGATTTGCAGCGATATTGTCAAATTTACCATCGCCGTCTGCCCATTCCGTTGTGATTACTGAACCAACAGTTGTTGACCGTTGTATCTGCCATACCGCTGCATTGACATTAGAACCACAAGCAGCCCGACAAGTATAAATGCAAAGAGGATCGGTAGTGTCCGTTATCTCTTTAAGAACGTCTGGCTCAATGATAACGATTTCACGCTTATCACCAGTTTCGTTCCTCTGCATGTTTCCTTCATCATACGGTCTCGGTAGACCATCGTACACGGGTTTGAATACCTTCTTCATGACGCACCTCTTGTCTTATTTTTATTATTAATTGGATTCATATTTCCATCTTGGGAAATCTTTTTCATATCTTTAGCCATTGTCCCGTCAGCCATCTGCATCATGGCTTTCTTTCCACCTTGCGAATTAGGATCGCCTTGAGCAGCTTGTATACGAGCAAGTCTTTCTGCGTGGTCTTGCGAGGCTTTCGCTGCTTCGCCTTTTGGGAAACCAATAGTTTCCGACGCCGTAGCATTGGAAACAAGTCCTGCTTCTGCAGCCTTCATAATGAATTCCGGATCGGTATTCATAACCTCAGCTGAATCAATTTCCTCGAATATCTCGTCCATAGTGGTAGGAGATGCTTTATGCCCGAGAGTAAGTTGAGCAATATCCTTAGCTATGGCTTTCTGATATATCTTACTTGGAACAGTAATCATAACTTTAGCTTTCTTCATGGCTTCATCAGAACGTTCAGCTTCTGTCTGTAATGTGAACTGGCGAGGATAAGCTACTGTTACGTCATTAGGCTTATTCTCGTACATATGCCACAGTTCAGCTATGCGACGTTCAGTTGATTCAAGCATCACACCGAGATAAGCCAATCCGCTAACGAGACCTTCGTTGTCTAATTCCTTACTTTCAGCTGATGCCATACGAGGTCTGATATTATTGAGATTCAGAGAGATGAGTTCGCGTATTTCTTTCTTCATAGCATCCTGTTTCTCCATCGAAACCTTTAGAGGTTCGGGAGAAGGATGTATGAATCCCGGACGTTCTGAACCGACAGGATATTTACGCCCTTGTGCTGCACCAGTTACGATTTCTTTTGCCTTAGCTTGATCAGCTTCTTGAGTTGTTCCTTCTACTGGAGCAGTATTCCCACCTAATCCGCCAGTGCTAACCGCTGCAGTTGATGCGGTCTGTGCCTTACGGATGTACTCCATCATATCACTTTTTGGATCATACTGTTCAGTATAGAACGGGAAATTTGATTTCGTTATGTAATTGATGTCGGAAGAAGCAATATTAAGAAGAGCAATCTGATAATTGGCTATATCTGCCATCAATGCTTGCTTTGTTTCCAGTATGATAAATGGTATTTCTTTGATTTTCAAATCAAAACCGCTTATCTCGTTTCCTGCTTCATCATACTCGGTAATGGAGACGCCCGCCGGTGTCCTAACTAAGTATCGGTAGGTTATCTCTATTTCGTCCGGAAGTCCCCACTGTTCATCAACGTCATTACCATGACAACGAAGAAGCAGAACCGATAATTTGTTATCTTCGCCATACTGCCAAGAGAGAATATCCTCAGTAGGGAATGTGTATATGTATGGGTGCTTATCTCCGAGGGTAGCCATCGTAGGTCCGATGTTCTTGTGCATATCCACGTATATGCCTACGCGAGCCATAGGAAGAAGTTCAGTTAATACGTTCTCGCCAATGTAACCATTCATGCTTGAACCGTGTTCATCTACTCCACCAATCAATCCGGCTATGGCTTTCTGATATGATTCAGAACCATTTGTACGACGAATGTCGTTGGCTCGACTGAATATGGCTTTCCTAACGTCCTCGATAGCAGTTTTTGCGAAAGCCGGAACATAGGTAATAGCCTTCCTAACAAGGAAATCGTTATTCGTTTCCCTTGTGGAATAGTATTTAAGATACTGATCTATGAAATCGTCGCCACCGGCATATGTGTAACGCCACTTCTTCCACTTGTCATACATGGCTTTATATTCGGGATGACGAATATCAATCAGCTTACCCATTAGAAAATTCCTCCTATGTCTTTATATCCCGCGGTCTTCGCTGCGAGATTGAAAGCAATCTCCGAGTAAGTGCGAGAATGAGCAAAATGGTCAGGTCCGACATTCATGAACTTCGCGACAGGATTGCCATTATCATCTTTCTCGTACACTTTAACAACTGCTTTCATATGTTCTTTGTATTCCATTTCTGCATCCATAGGAATCTTGATGCGTTTGGCACTAAAACGGCTGATTGCCAAATCCATCCACGATGTCCTGTCTACTGTAACCGTCGGTAGTTCGCTACCAAGTATGGTATCCCTACTCTTTTGGTCGCGTCCATAGAAGCAAGCATAGGCGATGCCAGGAAATCTTGCACAGAACTTGAGAGATTCGCGACGTTCGGGATTTGCATCAATAACTACGCAGTTAGTTGCGTACTTCATTACAAACTTGTCCAGTTCATTGAAGTCCACAACTTTACCTTCGAAAAGTATACGAGGTATGAAGTTCATGTGCATATCTGAATCAGAACTAACCGGTGCGGGTATCCATTCGCATACTTCCACGTTCAGCCACTTGCCAACATCAACGCCCATAGTTACAATATGTGAACGAGAAGAGTCTGCCCCGTTCTTGTATGCGGAAGAACAATCTTTGATTTCGGAATCATTAACTCTCGCTCCCTCTACAATATGAGGCAGACCTAATTTCGAGTTATAGAACTCCTGTTCATCAGCAGGATTGATCATCGCCTTGAAGTATTGGCTAACGATTTCCGCGGGGCTAACTGTGCCCGAGTAAAGTTGATTGATATAGAAACCGCGGGATGTCGCTTGGCTATTCTGCGAAACCCACTCGCCTTTGGCTAGCCAATCGGTCTTCGTTGCATGGTCTAATTTGCCCTTGCAGCTCGTACAAATCAGATACGACTCTTTGACGGAAGGGTCGAAGGCATCTTTGCCGCGAATCTCTACGGATTCGGGGAAGGTGAGTTCCGTTTGTTTCGAGCAGCAAGGGCATGGGAAGAAGAAATGTTCCATCGTGCTCTGCTTATATGGAACATCAATGCCGAAATCCGGCACGGTCGGAGTGGATACCATCCACATCTGCTTATCCAACTGACCGCTCATACGTTCCCATACAAGCGGTATATGTTCGACGACCATCTTGTCTAACTCGTCAATGGCGCATCGACCGACAGGTACGGAAACCAAATTAACTTTAGACCGCGAGCCTCTTATGTAGAGATTCGCCGATCCTGCACGTTTGTGCTTCGTGTTCTTCACATCCGAGAACATAGTATCTAAATGGGGACTTAATTCGAGGGCTGCATCGAATCGGGATGAACTGAATATCCCTGCGTTATCATCGTTAGGTAGGACATACAATACTGATTCACCACGTATGTCGATATTGAAGAACGTCCAGTTAAGGAGTAACTCGGTGTAACCCATCTGCGCTGCTTTACGACCGACGTTGAGTTCAGCTTTTGAATCATGCATACCGCGAAGCCAAGGATGATGCTTGAAGTTCCATAACCCCGGATATGGCTTGCCCATTACGCGATATTGTTCTGCCCAATTTGAGCAAGTCGTTAGCGCCGATCTCTTTAGACCGGTTTCAATCTTGTTGAAAAACAACGCGCCGAGATTCTGCTCGGGTTGCTCAACAAGTGCTAAATTTCCCAGTGTCATCATCTTTCGCGTCTACCCTCTTTATGATTCTCTCTATGAATACGTTTAACGCGCCTAGGTTTCATATGCTTCTTCATGATTCTTTCCTCTCCGTTAAAGCGACCTGCATTTCGCGCACAATATTCTCAATCGTTTCTTTATCTGTAACGTATTTGTTTATGATTCCGACAATCTGCTCTGCCATCCTTATAACCGTGGTCTTCTCAATAGTGACGCCCATGTCCTTCTCCAATTTATGGCAACTCGTCACCAGTTTCTCGATCTTCAGTATGAGTTCGCTAATCGCGCCGGATTGAAGAATCATCTCGCTTGCATTTTCGAAGGCGTTCATCTTCTCTTCGAGAGTCATACGAAGTATAGCAATCTCATCGCGCAAGTCCTTAATGCCACTTGATTCCCGCATCTCCGCTGCGCGAGTATGGAACTTCGTCAATCGGTAGTTGCGGAGGTTCTTCTCCTTCGCCTCGGTAGTAGCAGTATCACCGCCGTGTGCCAAACAATACTTCGAACCCACTTCGGCAACGTTGAGACACTGCCCATGAGCCTGTGAACCGGCTTGACACCGATTAGGATCGCGTTCATCCGTTACCCGTTTGATTCGTTCTTTATCAATCATAAAACGATTACTCCATCAGCTTACACACTTTACTGCCATGATTATGCAATCATACATTTTCACTTACTATACTACAAAACACAAATAATAACAAGTAGTGCCTTCCCGCGAAAATATAAAAATCATAAATGCCGATTCACTTTTAACATTTGCCAACGACTCGTGTAACAATTACCCACTGGCTCTCGGATTGTGCAATCCGTATGAAGTATTAAATACACCATATATGTGAGTTTCGATGGAGGGTTCGGCGGACTTGGAAAATTTCACAACTTACTACAACAATTATAACCCACCGCCTGTTGTAAATGGTTGTTGAATCACAACGCGATACAACAAAACTATTTTTAAAATATTTTATTTATTTTGCTTGTATAGTTTGTTTATTTACGAATGACAATTATATTATTATAGGATAATAATATATCCTATGTTCATTGATAATATAATAGTTTGAAGTTTGTAAAAACTGGCACGAACGTGCAAAGCTACAAATTAAAACAAAGGTAAATAATAACAAGATAAAAACTTGTTATCCTAATTGAAAAATTATTCTATTGTAATCTGTTGTATCGAAAATAAAAAGGTGATACAATGAAAATTTTTAATTATCATTTCGTAATTTTTGGTACTAACGAAAAACGCAATTTAATTATTGACGCCTCTTGCGAATCTGAGGCAATACAAAAATTCAATTGCAAAACAGAATTACAAAATATTAGAATTGAAAAAATATCTTATGCAAATATTCCGAATAGGAAAAACGCTTATGGTGAATTCGTTGTTCAAATTTATGTAAATGGGAAAAGACAAAAAGACAACGAATATTTCGCGACGAATTTCGATGACGCTTTAGCGACCGCGCAAAGTATGATAACGAATTACTAAAACAAACAAGATACAACAGATTCACAATAGAATAATTTTTCAAACAAAATAAAAATACTGTTGTATATTGTATAGCTTGCCTTTTGAAAAGGTGATAAAATGGAAATTAAAATTTTAAAGATAGATGGTTTTACTTGCCTTAATTATTTATCCAGTATGGAAACAATACAAGATAGATATTTAATTCAAGCGGTTATGTCATACGTTATACAACACAAGGAAACAAAAGTAATTGACCATGCATACTGGAAAGCGGAATATCATTTAATAATTGAAAATGCTTTTGAGATATTTTTTATTAAAGAGCAAACAAAGAAAACGGAAATATATTTAAAACTTATTCCGCTTGAAGAAAATTTATTTTTGAATTACGAATATCAAAATAAAATTCTATTACTTGGAATTGTCAATTAACAAAAGGCAAAAGGCAAGATATACAATATACAACAGTATAGAAAATATTTTTTAGTGCCTCTTGAATAGCCAAAAGGTGATAACATGAAAAGCGGAATAATGGAATTAATAAACAAACTGGAAAGAGTAAATAGGAAACTAAAAAGGCTTGAAAGCTATTTAAACAAAAGAGGAAATGATATTTTACAGGAAAGACATTTTAGACTTTACAAGGAAAAAAGGCTTTTATTAAAGCATATTTCAATTGAACTAAATTAAAAATTTCAAGAGGCACTAAAAAATATTTTCAATTTATTTTGTAAAGGCTTGAAAATAATTTTTAGTATGCTGTAAATTCAGAAAATTATTTTCAATTATTTTTTACTTTTGTTTGAACTATTAAATTAAGGATATACTATATATAAGGATATTATATATCCTATGTTCATTGATAATTAAATAGTGTTTTGTTTTTCAAAAACGGGATTTTGAAAATCCAAGCTGAAAACAAAATACAACAGGGAAATTAAAAAAGATAAAAACTTTTTTACTGGATTACGATTTCAAATAATCTTAATCAAATTTCATTAAATGATTGAATATTGCTTTTCCGCTTTCCTCAAAAATGAGGTGCGTAAATGATTAATCTTAAAGGTCTTAAAATTCAGGAAATAGCAAAAGACAAGTGCTTTCCTAACGTCAAAAATCCGAGAATTGAACTTATCACCTTTGATATAGATGATACGCTCAAAGATGAAAAGACTACAACAGGAATTAAAAAGCCTTGCGTTGTCTTTGATGATGGTTCGGGAAAATTTGAAATAGGGCAAGGTCACCGCCGTTGGGCAAGTGCCATGAAATTCGAACATATCAAAACTATTCCGTGTATTGTTATTCCGAAAAGCGGATTAACGGAATTGGATATGTTGGAAATTCTTATGGACCATAATGAGGAAACACCGCTTTCAAAAGCGGAATGTTTCAAGGCAATAAAGGAATTTTTCCTTTTGTCTTTCGGTGATTCGGCAATAATAAAGCGTTGTAAAATGCTTCTGAATTCCTCTTTCGGTAGTCCATCGCCGGAAAAGATAAAAGATGCTCGAAAAGAGGCGGTCGAAATGCATGAAGATGCCGACCGCGCCGAAGAAAAAGTAATTTTCGAAAAGCACCACGGCACTATTCAGAATTTCCGCCGTCTTGCCCTTTTGCCTGTTTCCGTTCAAGAGGAATATATAAAGGCATGGCAAGGTCGGAATTCCGACCTAACTCAGAAAGATATTAAAATACTTTCTGAATTTTGGAACGAACTTGTAAAGGCTAATCCGGAAACAAAGGTTTCCGAACCTCCAAAAGCGTTCGAAGATAAGGTCGAGGAACTAAAGGAAATAAACCGCCAACCGGATGATAAGAAAAAATCCGTAAAGCGGTCAAAGTCCGACATAGAAAATATGTCAAAAGGCACTGAAAATGCTATCGTGCGGAAAACTCTTTCATGGGTTTTAGGTGAAATTACTGATTCCGAGTTGAAAGATTACGTCAAGGCAAAAAGCAACTAACTAACATGGGACGGGAAATCCCATGAATGAGATTTCGTTTTTATTGATTTTTATTGTAATAGCCTTTATATACTGGCTATGTTTTGAGAAATAAATAAAATCGGAAAGCGGAAAGCAATATTCAATTATTTAAGGAACAAAATGGATGATATTTATAAAATTGTTTATTCCGATAAATTCGTTAATATGACGAATTTTGATTTGGCAAATTATTGCCGTCAAAACTTCGGCATTTTCTCGGATTATTCGGAAAAGCTATTTGCGAATGATTCATACATCAAGTATCTATCTTGCGCGTTTACAGAATTGAAGAAAAATGACTCTGTAAAGGCGCAATATGTTCGCGAGGAAATTTTAAAACGATTGATGAATCAGTAACAAAGGGGAAAATTATGATGAAAAGTACAACAGAAACTCTTTTGGAATACTTCTTTGATTCGCTTATTATGCATGACTATGACAACGCCGACGACATCATCGAAGATTTCCGAAATTTTCCCGATTTTTACAAAGAATTGAATCGTATGTATACCGAAGCAACAAAGGAAAGGAATCCGGTACAATGGAAAAGCTAATTGAATTGCACACGATGTATTGCTTGGATGCCATCGTCGACGGAGATTTCAAAAGTTACAAGAAAAGCTATCTGTATCTTGCGGAATTGAGCAGGAAATTCACTAAACTGCACAAATTCATCGTCATGATTCTCGAATCATTAGAAGAAAGGAGGATGGCATGAAGTAAACAAGTAAAATTAGTCCTTTTTGATCATGAATGGCGCATAATTTACCCCGATTATGCGCCATTTTTCGTGCCTGTAAACCGATGACGGCAGAATCACCACATAAGGCGCTGATTCTCCGCCCTGCATCCATTTCCGCCTGTAAAAGCGCTAAAAAGCATTAATCATGATTTGCTGATCTTAGCGAATCATAAAATACAATGTATCGCGAAAACTGGCTTCGTGGTAAATTCCGGATTGATTCTTCGGTACTCCGAAGATTACATGATTTAGTGCCAAGATTAACAATGTTAGTTTTACGAGTTTGGATTTGGTCAGTAAAGGGAAGTCGGATTCAGAATCATTTTGAGGCTGGATTCTAACTTACTTACTAATATACTTACTAACTAACTAACTAACTTCGTCAAATATGATAAGCATACTCCCCTATATATGTACATATACTGGTCTCCTGTCAGTAACTCCGTAAAGCAAGCCTAAGTTTTCAGCCAGTACGGACACGTAAAAGCCTGTAAAATCGAAATTTAAGCGGTTACTACGCAATTAAAGGGCATTTCCCGAAGGTTTTGTAAAACCGACTCCGAGAAATGCCCATTGGTAACTTTTGTCAATGAAATGTGTAAACTGAATCTATCGCGCTCGCGTCATGGTATCTAACCATTTATCATTGTCCGATGGCGCAATCATGCAACTGTTAATTAACATTTCGCACTGGTTCACCGAAGCTAATTCGGGGTTCACTTCGAACTCGCTGAGCGTATGCTTGAAAAACATCTTCTTGAGCCTTTCGTCGTCGAGAGCCAGTATACTCCACAAGTATATATACTTCTCCATCAGAGATTTTTGGAAGTCCTTACCGACACCCATACGGAAACTGGCGATTCGTATCTCCGGCATAAGGGATTGTGCAATCACGAGTTCCTCATACTCCGAAGCCGACATCATTCCCCTATCCCTTAATTGCTTACAACAGAGTTGATCAATACCGCAGTATATCTCGTCACCCACTTCCGCGCCGAGTGCCCAAGCATAGGTCACGACCTGTCCTGCCCATTCTTCGCTGACCGTTTCGAGGTTCAACATACCATTGACATTGATACCGCACACGTTGTGATGCATATAATCTTTGTGTGCTTTATTGTGGTTCTTGGAATGTGCGCCAATCGTTTCATCCCAACCATCACGTAACACACTATACCCTTTCTTTGGACTTGTTGTCGATGCGCTCATGAAGCCATTGACTTTCCAATCGAGGATGAACGTCGCGATTTTGTTGCCATCGGACGCGCAAGCGGTTTGGAAACAAAGATCGGGCTTACCTAACAATGGTACGCCGTGCATAGTTCGCGTGACCGTTTTCTCCATTTTAATTGATCCCTCAATCGCCTTGCCCATATCCATAGCTAACGATGCCAAAGCACCGGATTGCATATAGCAACGGAAGGCGTATCGACCGGCATTAACAAGGAACTCTCTGTTCCTTACACTATGACTCGCTTCGACCTGCGTAGTAAGCATAGTTTCGAGGTCGTATTCCGTGCCCGCGGATTTCCCAATCAGTTTCTCGTAAAGCCACGACTTCGCGAACGCATCGAACGACGATCCCACGCCCATAGGAACGGTCTGCGGAATCTTCTCCGGCGGATTAGCACAAATCCTTTGGAGGAAGAACTCGTCGGGATACTTGTAGAACTGATTGACCGACGTAGGGGATAGGAATTTAGGTCGACGAAGCGGTGGCACTTCCCCGTAAATCGGCTTGAATATTAAAGTCTTTCCATCATGTGTTCGGTAATTCATTTCTCTCCTTTAATTGTTTCTCTATATCGATTAAACACGCTTCCATGCTTTCCATTTGGTAAGCCATGACACCCTCACCCACTCCGATATTAACATACATGGTGTAGGTGATTCGTTTATCACCATACATACATTTGTCGACGGAGAAGAAATCATGCTTACCTGCCAATTTCCTCAGCTTCGCTAATGCTTGTTTCTGTGTCATTTACCGCTTTCCTCATTTAATGATAATACAATGCGATGTCCTTCCTCATTGTATATCTGTTTAACTTGTACTGGCGGAACAATCATTATTCCGTCGATGGTATAAGCGCGACCTTTGAACTCCACCAAGATAGGAATCTTGATGTCATCGAGGTTGCGCTTCGATTCACGAATCCTTCTAATCTCTTCAACTAATTCACGATCATTCATTTCTTTCTCTCCCATATTTTATCTTGACAACTCTGACATATTCCGCTAATCTTGAACTCCTTAACGGATAACTCATCTTCGAAATCCTTGGCTTCGACCTTGTTGTGGCACAGTGGACAGTTTCCCATCTCAATCTGTTCCAGTTCCTTCACGAAGCCAACCTTCTTCATGATTTCTTTATTCACGTGTACCCATCTCCTTGTTTATTTTGACACATTCATCCTGTACTACCCAATGCCATATTCCTTTAATCGGATCGAAAGGAATATAGTTATCTCGCGCCCACTGACGATATTCTTTTTCTTCTTCGATTGTCAAATCTTTATATAGTTTCATTTGATTTCCTTTACCTCATAGAGTTTGCCATCGTAAATGATAGCACGAATCATGTTCTTGTTTTCCAACGCTTTGATTCGACGATCATGCTTCACTAAGGTAGCAATAAGTAGTACAATAAAGAACGATACCACTATAGCTATCAGAATGAAAAACAAATCAACTTTGTGTATTGTGATCATTTCATCACCCATTCTATTTGTTTGTTTTCAATCATTTGTGTATATTCGCCAATGCTATGAAATATTATTCCAATAGCAATATACTTATAACCGATCTGAACCATATGTCTACTTTTAAAATAAAAGAATTTGCATGGTGGTTTTGAAATATCAATAAAAAATGTCATTCTTCCTCCATGTAAGGTCTATGATACCTTGCTTCCTTTGGAACGCCATCAACTGTCAGTTCACGATACCGGAAAGTAATCTTCTTTCCTAACGGGAAATGAGGACTAATACCCACACATTTATATCCGGGAATCATATCCTCATTTGGATGAAAGGTTCTTTCCGCATCGGTCATGCCACTCAACTCGAAGCTCTTGCCATGCCAACCTATGACTAATGCACCAATCATACCTAACATCTTGCCTGTCTTGCCTTCCTTACCGGCGATGTATCCGGTAACGTATCCTTCATCATCTTTCCAAGGTTTGATTTTAAGTATGGTATTGCATCGTTTCGCCATCCATACATCGTAACTTGCCCTAAGCATTAGACCTTCACCGCCTTTATCGCAAACCTCTTTCAATGCTTGATTGATGTTGGTAGTGCTGAGGTTCGTGTAGTCCACCAAGCAGATGTTACCATTCCAATTAATTCCGCTTAGTCTCTCATAGGTCGCTCCGAATGTACTACTTTGGCATAGTTCCTTGATTCCCAAATCACGCCAATAGGATTCAGCTTGGACAGGAATTATCACATCCGTCTTGCTGATGACTCTCGGCTCAAGGAAGTAACGAACCATAGGCGCACCGAACACCATCAAGTTGATTCGTTCCCAATTCTTGATGTCCTGTTCGGTGTAGTCGAGCCTCTTGGTTATGCTCATACATTCTTGGAACTGTCCTCGACCGAGGTACAACTCACCTTCGAGAAGATAAGGATGTTGCATCAGTTGCTCGATGATGAAAGGCGGAGCAGTTATAACCTTCCCCAAGGAAGACCATAGTCCAGTGCTAATCATCTCGCGCTTATCCTTCTTAGTATTCGCCCATGTTACATTCTTCGCGGGCATACCCACAGTGACGCCACCATCCCAAATGAAGTACCTACCATCTAGCTTTTCGCTGATGTACCAATCACTCGGATTGATAATGTGCTTCTTTGGATCGTAGACGTGTGCTTTATGTATGAACTCAGCCATTTGAATCGTCCTCCTGTATTGGTAAATTCTCTTGTTCAAGTTGATCGAGTATATCACCCTCGTCTCGTATACGCACACTCATGTAATCGTGTTCGCACCCGCACTCACAACAAACCTGTATTTCATCAACTTCATCTTGTGCATATATAGGAGTAACTGATTCGTCATCGATGTCCACATTCTTAGGCAGACAACCAATACAATACACGTCGCCATTCCAAGTTACCGCATCGAATTCGAATAGCATCATGGTTTCAGACTCCCAATTAATGCTTGCTTCTTCATGCATGGTTCGCACTTGTAGATGTAGATGTCGCCCATTTCACCTTTTCTTACATAGAGTTTCATCTTCTCTCCACAAGTCTTACAGATTTGGCAATCACTCGAAACCATCCTGCATTTCTTGTACTTCTTGCCCGAACCACATGGACACAATGAGTTACGACCTATGTTTGCTTCGTTGAATACCATAGGCTGACCATCGTTGTGCCAGTGTCTTACCATTCTACCCTTCTTTGACATCTGTTTTGATCCTTTCATCTTTGAAATCGTCACATATTATTTCGGCATGGCACAGACTTAACTGTACTCTGCCCGTATTGGGTGATTCATGTGGCTCTAAGAATAGAGGACACCAATCACCACAACATCCGCCATCCTTATCATAAGGACAGGCTTGCTTTTTAAATGTTCCGGCTCTCTTAATGAATAGAAAGCCATCACTACTGATTTTGCAATCCATCTTCATCGATTAGTTTGCTCCCTCATGGCATCTCTTGCCTGTTTGTGAATAATATCGTTATCCTCAATGTTTACAGGAGGATTATGATATTCGTTATTATCATTTGCCTTTGCCATCTTGTACTTGCATACCGGACACTGAAACAAATCACCGCGATATGTAGTGAATCGGTCTACGAATACATTCATGCCTGTCTTGATGCACTGCAACTCATGTCCACATTCTGCACATATTAGCATATTCATTTTCTCCTTATGTTTTTCAATCCATTCTCGCAATTCCGTATACGCTTCCCATCTGCCCATAGCAGTTCGGGACATCTTACACGTCTTGCGCTCTATTTCGATGTAGTTATCGAGATGTTGTATTAATGTCGTCACATCCACCTAACTATATCTATTACATCAGCGATTGTCAAATCAGT
Source organism: Candidatus Cloacimonadota bacterium (assembly GCA_035402645.1). Classification (GTDB taxonomy): domain Bacteria; phylum Cloacimonadota; class Cloacimonadia; order Cloacimonadales; family DAONDQ01; genus DAONDQ01. The sequence continues at coordinate 20,478 of DAONDQ010000004.1, forward strand.
GTCCTTGTTCTCGTCCTTCTCGGCATCGTAACCCACAAAGAGTCCATTACCGGCGAATGGCTGAGGACAACCCACTATCATGAAGGTACTCTCCACCTTCTTGCAATAGCCTTCTTCATCAACCCATAGTGTGCTTTCGGAGATAGTAGTAGCGACCTCAATCAAACTACATCCGATGTGCTTGTAGCAATCCTCCAAGAAGTTCTTATCACTTACTTGGACTTCACGAATAGTTCTTTCTTTGGAATTGATTAGTATGGCTCTCATGTTATTCCCCTCCTTTTAATGAATACATCAATCACTTCGATCTGCTTCTCAAGGTTTGTCATACAAACTGTATCAGCGATTTCCCTGTTGGTCATCTCTTTCAGTTCGTCGACCTTGTCCTGCTTCTTCTTGCGAAGATCCTTTAATGCCTTCGCTGGCATTACCATCATCTGATTGTCCATTCCTTCACTCATAACACACTCCCTTTTATATAAATTTGACCGTTCTTTAAGAACTCCATATCTTTTCCGTCCCGTATTCTTCGAGCGTGAGTCCAACTTATCTTGATGAACTCATCACCATTCTGCGTTATATCGAAGAACCGCCTATTGATTGGTAAATCCTTGAAGGGTACTTTCCTCATGATTCGATATCCCTCAATATTCGCCTAAGTTTCTCCATCAACTCTGTCTTGACTTGATGAATGTACTGTTGGCTGACTTTTATTTCTGCTCCGATTTCCGAATCAGTGAAGCCACATACCTTACCATGTAATACGTGCAACTCCACCTTATTCAGCTTCGATTCGATAATCTCAGCTATGTCGGAATACATATACTCCGTGACCAACTCCGGACTCTCATTGAAGTTCTGATAATCAATGAACTTGTATTTCAATTCCTCTTCGCGATTGAGTTTCTTGAGCATCCTATACCACCACTGTGGAACAGGTACTACACTTAGATTGGCGCGGTGTGTCTGAACTCGTCCCCTTATACATTTCGCTATATACTGGATATAGTTTCGATGAGGAAGTTCCTCTAACTTATTCACGCACTCCACAAGACACTCCACTGCCACTGAATATTCATCTTTGGTTTTCCTACCAATCTTCTTAGCTAATGGTAGGAGGTCTAATATAATTTGTTCATGCTTTCCCATGATTAGCAAATCATATATTCCGTTATTATCCAAAGATCCTCCATCCGATGTAGGAGATGAAGCTGATGAGCCACACTGCCCAGATACAGAAGGCGACTCTGCCAACTGTTCTGCCGATTGAACGACGCTTGTACTTTCCATAATTCACTACGCACCCCTTTTTATTAAAAATTTGGACTTACTATTACTTCCGCTCCACATTTACAACGATAACTGTAATTCGCATCAGCTTCCACGCGCTTCTTAATCTTGCACAGTGGACACATGACCGTTTGTATTCCCGATTCCACAATCTCTTCTAAGGAATCGCAAGCCACGGCATTAACTGTTGAATAGTTATTAATTATGCTTGGCTTACCTTGTATGATTCGCTTCGAACCTACTGTCCAATCGCCATGTGAGGTCATACAATCTTCGCACATGTTTGCCCAAGTGGATCGACCACTCATACGGGCATCATATATTCCCGGCTTCTTACCGCATATATCGCAGTTGGGAATTGATTCAACATAAATGTCTTTAATCATTTTACACCCCAAAATGTTTTAAAGTGCATAGATTGCCTTACGTATTTAGCTTGCTTGTTACTCTTTATTGTGAAATACGGAGCATTATTATTTGAGCAAGTTATGCATCGACCATCATGTCCATAGTGGCTCTTATGCTTACGGAGATGACTTATTAGTTGTAGATGCTTGGAAGTAATCATTGAATACTCCTTATTCCTAATGACTTTAGGAAGTTGAAGACCTCTTCGCTAATCTCTTTGCCTTCCGTGAATACGAAGATGTCATCTTGGCTTACTAAATCACGGTCATTCTGAACACCAAGAGTTGGATCAGCATCAAGACTCTCATGAAACCATGCTTGAAATGGTGTAGTGTGTTTGGATTTAACAATCCAAGTGAGAGTTCTATTGTGTCCGATTGATTCAAACACTAAATAATATTTCATTTGAACTGCTCCGGACACCCTTCATAGGGATTCCGTTCATGTCTTATTGCACCATCTACATCACTGCCATCATACCCATCAATGAATTCAATCACGATAGGGCGGTCACCATTCTTGATGGCTTCCATCATGCACTGCCGAGCGTTAGCAAGCCCTTGGGCATTACTAACCTTGATAACTTCCTTGTTCATTACGCACCTCTCTTCTATTTTTGGTTTCTTTGACTTGCCTATATTCCAAGGCATTTTAGATAGTTTTAAAGACCTTCCCATAAGTTATGAACTCCTCTTTTGTAATCTCCTTAACGCCCGTAATCTCAAGTATCGCCTCACCAACATCGACTTTGGGTAGGCTACCAAGACTTTCGAGTTCAGTGTAGTCGTGTACTGATTCTCTCCAGTTTTCAATGGCGTCTCCGCAATCCATAGCTTTGGTAATATAGAACACGTCGTGTGAACTGTTTTCGTTTTCATTTGGTGTATTCTGTTCGGTGATTAAATAGAACTTCTTAGGAGGCACTGCGATTACTGAATCGAGCTTCCAAGTTTCCTCATATATCTTTTCGCACTTGGTACACTTCAACTGACGAGTCATGGAGTCCTCTTCGTAATGATCATACTCGGATAGGACTTCCAGTTCATCGTTGCCACATTCGCATTTTTCTAATCTTTTCATTATTCCTCCAACAGTTCGATGAAGTTGCAATCATAGAGGCTTTCGTACATCTCCGGTGTGATGTCCATCACGTGCATGAGAAGTACCACAGTTAAATCATCTTCGTAGTTGCCTGTTGGCTTTCCTTCGGAATCCATTATGGGAGATAGGTGTTGGTTGTATGCGTTCCATAATCCACGCCAATCATCCTTCTTACAAATCATGTGTTCGGTGACCTCAAGCGGAACTAAATCAGCGTTCTCCTGTGCTGAGTTTGTCGGCTTGACCATGTGATTCTTGAATCGGTTCTTGATTGTCAATAGCTTAGCCATTTGAATCATCCCTTTCATTTTGATTTTGATTTACGATAATCATAATCTTGTTTCCGACCTTCCATTAGTATAACGAAAATTCGTTACAAAATTGTAATTAACCTTTATAATTTTTCCATATTTCGACATAATATAATATAAAGCTATATTCAATATATACAAGCGGAAAACAAAAATAATTGAAAAATAATTAGTTACAAAATTGTAACTACATTTTACAACGAATTACAAAATTGTAAGATTCAAGAATCCAATAATCATAATCAATGTTCGTGCATCCCATTGATGTGTAAATCAAACAACTCCAAAGATGTTTGGCATTTACTACCAAAGATATAGAAAATATCAAAATCATTATACAAGTAATCGATTGCCAAATCCGTATATATTTTCCCCATTGGATCATATATGGATTTGCTTCGCCAATCCCAAGCGATAGCATGATGACCATTCGTTAGTACAATGTCATGATGCTCAAAGTACATCTTCACACTATAGAATGGCTTGAATGATTTAATATCTTTCATGTCATGGCTTATATCCAAACTCTTAGGCAACTCCATCACAGTAAAACCCCTTGAGTTTGCTAACCAAATCAATTCAGCAGAATGGAAGCCACGATAGCACCGAGGAACTTCTAGGTTGGTAAAAGCTATCTCAGTGCCATCGTGACCTAAAATCTTAAACACGTGTTCTACATCTACGCCCATGCACATAGCAAAGGCAGTAGCAAGACAACTGGCTCGATTAGGTTGTTTAATCAGATTCATGGTTTCATTATGCTCAAGTAACAATGCCAATTAGGTGCGCCAAACAGTTTCCTATACTCGTCATCCGTACCCGCAGTAAGTATCCAAATACCCACTCCGGCAGCTGAGAATTTAGGGAAGTCAATCAACTGTTGGCTTGTGAATCTACTGCCTTTCATGTTTGGTAATTTGACCTCTATCCATCGTATACCATACTTTTGATGGGCAGTAAACAGATCGGGGAATCCGGCTTGATACATATTGCCGTGAGTAGGCTTGACAAACCAATCACGGCACTTCATGTAATCAGAGATGGCTTTCTGAACTTTAGCCTCCGGACTATTTTCGCCGTATTCTTTAGCTTTAAACATCTTTATCCATCCATGACTTTGTTATGGCTGACATCTTGATTATATCATCGAGATGTTTAGACATACCAGTAGAGTCCTTTTGAATTCGCTCGATATTAACGAGGTTGGCTATCTCGATTATCCTATGGGTATAGAACTCAAGACTTCCCATCTCGCTTATCAGTTTCATGTCCATGTCCTTCTTCGGATTGAACCGGCACTTCGATAGCGTCCTGCTTATGTCCTTTGCAGAGATCATTTTCGCATTTACCTTTGGCATCTTTATCTCCTATTACAGATTTCTCAATCAGTTTCAACACATAAGCATACTTGCTGAAAAGAATTTGCAAACAACAAGCCTTAACATCTTCGACATCTATATCCTTTGCAAATATCTCCGGCAATAGTACGCCGTTAAGAGTTGCCCTATGAGATAAATCTTCCTGCTCGTAGATACACAAATCTGTGTAGGGCAAATTGAATCTGTGTACTTTCGTTCCCGGCTTAATTTGATCCATACGTCCTCCTTATGCAAGTAGGACGACTTGTCCACTTGGTTTTCAATTTCGATTTAGCTTCTTTGAGAAGTTTCATTTCGGGTAGGTCAGTGAGTTTGTAGACCTTATAGTGCTTCCATCTGTCCGGAGGACACAAGGCATACACTTCATTGAATTCACGAACCTCCATTAAGATGAAGGAATCAAGCCACTCGATGGCGTCGACAAGTTTCTCTTTACGGGCAACTGTTGATGGACGCACCTCGAAATCTCCAATCTCCGCATCAATTAATGATGGCTTCACTCGATCTTGAAATGATTTGAGAATCATCTCTGCCAATTCTTGCTTGGTCTTATCATGCATTAGACCTTCTCCTTTTTATGATTGTTATCAACGTTCCTTTGTTCATAATAAGGTAGTTAGGAATCTTTAGAGATGAGGCTTCCTTTCGTAAGGTTTCCACATTCCAAAGATCGAGTGGCAGTAACTTCTTATTATGTTCAAGCCAATTTTTTAATTCCTCAATCTTGCCTTCCATTATCCATTTGAAAATCTTATCCTTGTCTTTGTACTCCTCGAAGATTAATTCGAATTCCTTGTTAGCAATATAGTTTTCTACATTACGGAAGTTCTTCACTTTATCGTGAAGGTCTTCCCGAATATGCCCCAGTAGGGACTTTACTTCTCCGCCCATGATTTTAATCCTACCTTCCATTCCATTTTGATTAGTGGAACTCTAGGTCTAAAAGATTCCACAGTTTGATTGACTATATCTTTAACACCCATAACCTTATCGTTTCTGACCGGTGTTAATATTTCATCATGAATGTTCAGAGGTGCGACGATCCAATCGCCGATACCTGCAGGTTGCATGTCCCATATGCGTCGCTGTACCCTTTTAGTGATTTGTGCGCCACTCGACTGTATCCTATGATTACAAGCTGCTCGCATAGCCCCTGCTTGAATTGCAAACGCAGCTCCGAACAAAGCACTTCGAACCGCGCCCGAAACTGATTGTTCTCTGTCGCGACGAGTAACTGTAATCTTGAGACGCGTCCACTCTTTAGGTGGTGTTTCAGCAAGGTCAAAAAGCGCTTTACAGATTTTGTTTTCGAGTGTGAAGTAACGCCTAAAACCAAAGAGAGATTCGATATAGTCTGCAGGTTCATGCCATTCGACTTTTGTTCCAAGACCATTTGGCTGACGCATGGAACAAAACATATCGAACACTTTGCGCCTCGCTTTACCAACCTCAGTGTACACCGACGTAAATCGCCTATACGCTTCATTAGCAACCTCCAAATCGACACCAAGTCGATCCTTTAATGTTTCAGCTTCACCACCATATAGGAGGGCGAATACTGCTTGTTTACATTTAGTATAAATAGCTTTGTCTGCACGTATTTCATCATATGATTTATCGAGAAACACGTACTGACCGAATAGTGCATGAATAGATTTACCAATCAGTAGGTCTTTGTGTAGGTTCGGATCGTTGTACTCTGCATCTGCCAGTACGACCTCAAATGAATCAAAGTCCCCACCACATAGAGTATAGTGTCGCGGATCGAAATTCAATGGGAAGCACTCCCTAACATATTTGTCATGCTTTATGCCTTGGGGGTTAAGACCGTCAGCACCACTCATACGAGTAGAAAGTGTCCCAATAACTTTAAAGCTAGGACAGAATCGTCCTGCTTGAAGTAGCTTATCATACAACTCGACTTCCTTCATAGCTTGCCTACAAATGAGAACTTCTTCTGCTCTCAATGCGGATGGATGACGAATCATAACTGGCTCAAATGAGTTTGGATCGTTCTTCTCCCATTTGGCTATATCTTCCAGTATGGTCTTCTTAGTTGAATCAATGAAGGCTTTCTCAGTTTCATCCATAGGTTCAGTGACGTACATCAGAACTTTCTTAGGAGCATTTACGAAAGGCAGTGATTCAGCAATCGCCTGTACCTTAGCTTTCAACTCGGTCATCTTCTCAATATCAACCTTGAAGCCATGCCAACGTACTGAACCAACCATGCAAGCTAGTACTGAATCATCGTCATCCATGTGCATATCGCCTTGCTTCATGAAGTGCTCATACAATTTCCTAGTGTATACTACATCTGTTTTAGCATACTCTCTTGCTTGCTGATTATATCCCCAATGAGTTATATGTACATTAACTTTGTCTACCCAAGTATTAAGCCAGTGACCGCGGTAAGTCTGTTGCCATACACCACGATCATTCCATACACCTGCTAAAGCATAAGGCGCGTAACCGTATTCCACAGGTCTGTGTCTTGATTCGACCTCCACATCTTGATATACAGTAACATCGTTCTTATTCACGAGTCCAATGTCCACTGCCAAAGCCTTTAACGCACTGCTCGGAGCGAATTTCAATGTTACAGTTTTGAAGTCTACATCATCCTCTATATCCAGTACGTGCCATTGTACTCCGTTCTTGCTTCGCATGAAATAAATGGGATTCAATGGTATTAATTCATTTAACTTCTCAGCTAAAGAGTAGGCAAGCATGGTAGGTACTCTATTGATGTTTATATCTTCCCTATCCATTGTTGATTGATATTCACCTTTCCTTGCGTGTAGCATAAGGTCAAGACAGTGTTTAGGTTTCAAACAAGCACCATCCATAGCTTTAGGTTCAAGCATAGCAAGGTCTTCAATTATGTCGATTGGATAATCATCGTAGTTATGCCATAGTGATAGCATATTATAAATCTTGCATAGATGGAAATGATCGAAAGCCAAATTGAATCCTACAAGACCGCCTTCATGATCCATCATCATTTCGATTAAGGATAAGGTTTCTTGTATAGGTGTAGTCCATACGGAATGAAGTTTGATAGGTTCATCATCCACTTGGTATTGGATTAGAACCACCACACCATGTAAGCCACAAGTTTCTGTATCATACCATATCATTAGAAAGGCATATCCTTTTCATGGTGAATTAAAGATTGAACGTCATAGTAGACTCGTTTATTAAGTTCGATTGCTAAATCTCGCTCAGTAATACAGTTAGGACTTCCTTCCCAACCAAACAAACATAAGGCAACATTACTCCGACGTAAATCATCTAAGCTAATCTGCCTTAACATATTAACGTCCACTGGATATTCCGTACTTAAAAGATAATTGAAATCTAAGAAATGATGAGAAACATTAAAACCTTGACTTATTAAGTAGGCTTCCATATTGATGCCCTTCTTAATATTGTCAATGAATCTCATTGGCTCATTTGCCGTTATTCTTCCTATGATGAAGACTTTTTTCATATGAAAAATACTTCCTCTCTTTGTTATGCTCATCACTCTTATTGAAATCTTTACCTAAATCAACTAAGTCTATCACGTATTGTATCTCATCTATATGCCCGTGATAGACTTTAGTCTTGCGATGACATTTGATACTGGTGTCATTACTGTTCTGAATCACTGTTATCACCCACCAGTTGAGATGTCGTGCTTATACACTGTGATTCCGGCATTACGAACTTGATGTTATTCTCCTTCGCGACGTGTTCGACAGTGAGAAGCATATCGTAATCACTTATCTCACCTATTGTCCATGCAAGGGCACGAGTAGCAAGTCCGTTACCAAATGTTTCACGAATCAAAGTCTGAAGTTCCAGTACCTCGGACACGTGCCTCTGCCTCTTGGCATCTTTCTTTGCTACTCTAATGGTCATCTTCTTTCCATTAGCAGTGCCTTTAGTTCCCTTGTATTTGTGAACCAACTGAACCATGTCATCGATTGATCCGCCGTTCTTTCTAATAGTATACAGGTCACGAATCATGGTCTGATTGATATTACCAAGTCTTGCTTCTTCTTGGAACTCTTTAGGTAATTGGAGAAGCATACACCGAACCTGTACCCAACCACGAGTTGAGGACAACTTGTCTGCTATCTCCTGTTGAGTCATTCCTAAGTCGATGAACTTGCCTAATGCATTAGTTTCATCCATGATGTTTAAATCTGCTCTCTTGATGTTCTCCGCGAGATTTATGAATCGCGCTTCCACATCACTAAGGTCATCACGTATGAAGCAAGGTATGGTCTCGGCTTCATTTACTTGATGCGCTTTGAATCGACGATGACCTGCAACGATTATATACTTCTTACCATCTTTAGGCTCTTTCAATGTCCTAACGATGATTGGTGCGTGTAGACCGTTCTTTTTTATATCGTCAGCTATATCCACCACACTCAAAGCACTGAAACTACCACGACAGTTGAAATCCGGATCAGCGAATATTTCCTTCACCGGAATCTGATGTACTTGATAGCGTTCCTTCATGTTTTCCAACGATAAATCTGCCATAAATCCTCCACTATGTTATTAATCTTTCCACCATTCATCGCCAACACCGACACCAATTTCTCCCCACAAATCTAAATAATCTCCGTAGCATGAATCACCACGAAACTTATCATATTTTTTCCCACGTTTGATTTGTTTCTCGAAGAAATTATCGGACTTCTTATCGTAGATAGAACCCTTCAACGCCTTATTGACGATGGAGTTCATCACGTTGCCATGTAATTTCATTTCATATACTCCCTTAGTTCTTCCATACTCATGGCTTGAAGTTCACGCTTCTTCTTCAAGTTCTCAAGAATCAATTCATCACTTTTGAGATTAACTATATCTATTATGGTTGCGCCTCTTTGGGCATCCATTCCAGGTCTATGTATCCTGTCCTCTGCCTGTATTCTATTCTCCGCTTTGAAATCATTAGAGAAGAATATGACTACGGGTGATGCCGTTAAGGTTAGTCCCATACCGCCCGACTCCGGATGCGCTATGAAGGCTATCTTGGGGTGATTCTCGAATCCGTTTTGGAACTCGTTAAGGACATCATCTTCTTTAATGCCCATATCATTAACCCAACCACGACCATCAACACGAATACAATTCCAAGTAAGACTTCTAGCAATATCCATACAACGATCGATGGAAGCCGTAAAACCAGCATATATAACAACACGTCCAATATCTTCGAACTCGTCAAGTAAATCACGTAGAACATCATCTTTAGGAGATTTGACAGTTTGAGTAGTCCTAATGATACGAGGAACAAGACCAGTACCGGCACACTTGTAACATTCCACAAGAACAGGCTTAATCTGCTCCGTCGGGACTGTGTTAGGATCAACGATTGGGAAATCTTCACACTTTTGAGTACCATTGCAAACAGGACATTTGGTCTTATCATTTGATTCCTCTTCTTTATACTGGAAGCCATCACTTAATTCCCTTAACAAAGTCAAGCCGGTGATAGCACGACCTGACGTATTCTTAATGTGTTCTGCAACTCTCAGTAGAGATGCATCCGGCTCGCACTTAATAAGCCTATAAATCTTATCGGGAATATCTAAACAATCTTTCTTTAACTGTGTTATAACTAATCCTTTAAGTCTTTCACCGAGATACTGGACTTCATTCTTACATGGAATGAAATCATGATAATTTCCATTAGGGAAATTACTTATAGGATCGAACTGTTTATGATTTATATCATCTTTATTCTTTCCACATTTGTTGCATAAATCATCACTGTTCTTCCAAGTTACTAGATGAGGGTACACACCGCCACTTAATGATTCACGTTCTTCGATGATAGCAAGTCTGTTTCTGAACTTCTGAATATTGCCTTCCTTTAAATATCCCGGACAGGCTATCTCACAGAGATGCCACCAATCACATGGATTGTGAGGAGCGGGTGTACCACTCATCAAGTAAATGTGTCCTCTATCGCCGTACTTGCTTCTAACTATTTCAGCCAAGTACAAAGCTGCTTGACTTCTTTTGGCAACTGGAGTCTTAACTCGTGAACACTCATCAAAGACCACACCTTGAGGTATGTATTCATTATTCTTTACAAACTTCTCAAGTGATGAATACGTTACGAACTCCGGTGTGATTGAACAGTTCCACTTACGGAACTCCAACTTCACTGCATTTATAGAACTATGCGTACCAACCCATAGCCAGTTGATTGCGCCATCAATACGAGAAGCCCACTCCATAGCTTCGATAGCTGCTAAAGTCTTACCAACTCCCATTTCGCCAGCAAGAATGGCTTGTTTGCGAGTGATAAGATGCTTCGTTGCAAATATCTGATGCTTATAGAGTGGTCGAAGTGTAGCGTAATCGAAGTATGGCATATCGTAGCGCATATAAGGGTTCTTCCCTTCGAGGAACTCTAATTGAAAGATATTCCTGTTACTTGCTTTGATTGACCATATCTTCCGCGGATTCTCTTTATCATATCCATGATAACGTGCGCCATCAAATGATTTGATCTCGTCCAGTAGGGCGCGATTGAAGGGGAATGAACAGAAGATACGATCCCCTTCGTATTCCAATTTTACTGGAACTTTCCTGCCATTAGCATTGAAGTATGTTTGTTCCGTTGTTCCCATTAAAACATATCCTTATCTATGTTCTTGAGCATTTTCTTGTACTCTATGCATCTCTCCGATATTGATTCGTCAATCCGGCACAGTAGGAAATAGTCTACGAAGTCCCGCCACTGCACAAGGTTACCTGTTAAACAAACGAATCCCTTATTGTACCGAACAATTAAGAAGTTATTGATTAGCAAGATGTTCTTCATGGGAGTCTGATTCACTTCGAATACATCAGTACAGTAGATTAATTCTCGTGCATCAGTTCCTGGAAATGCCTCGTTGCATATCTTTATGAAGGAAGTATAATCGAGAGGATTATTGAGTTCATCCGTATGTTTACGAATGATTGACGAATCCATCGACTTGATGGAAACGAGAAATGGCTTCCAATTTATGGATGATCCAAGTATCATATTAATAACCAACCTTATTAAAAAGCGAGCAACCTTTTTTAGAGAGGTTGCTCAATCATGCTCTTGCGAGGTGCGTATGCTCACAATAGGGAGATTGAGTTATCCCAATCCGCCTATGGTGAGCATGGGGTGTTTCCACCTACCTTGCCCAACCATCCGATTATAGTGTCGGAACTTCCATAGGACGAGTGAATCGAACCCACAAGGAGTTATCTCGCCCTATCGTTCTTTTCAGCTTCCGCAGCCATCTCGGACATCTTGTCGTCGGGCTTTTGGAAGGTGGCTATCTCTGCTTCAATCGTTTCCTTTGAAGGCAGATCTTCGTCAAGAGGCACTGAGCAAGTCGTCACCTTCGGGGCATGCCAACTGTACTTCTTACCTTCGATGAAGATAACCTTTATTGTTGCAGATTTGCCAATCAACGCTCTGAGGGGTTTCGCCTCATACAGTGCTGATTTGTTGTTCAGATAATAAGGAACGAATCCATGGTCGGGAAGCCACAGAAGGAACTCCACTCCGCACATACAACCGGAGTCTTGGACTCCTGCTTCTGCTTGGATTTTGGCGAACGCTTCTGACTTCGGATCGTGGATTATTTCCATGTTATCGCCGGTACGAATCGCTTTGGGACGCCATGCAATGACTAAGCAATCAAATGACTGTCCCAAGTCAAGGGTATCCTGTCCATCAACAAGAGCAAAATGCCCCATTGGGAACTTGCCCGATTTAACAAGATTGCTTGATGCCCCATAGAGTTGAATCCTCTTGAAGCCTGTTGATCCGGCAATCGAATTAAATACGGAGTCATCATAGACGGCAACCGCATTTTCCTGTTTCACTATTTCATTTTCCATGTTCTTGTTTCCTGTTTCTTTTGGCAGATTAGCCGAAGTAACGTTAAGTACACTAAGTGGATAACGTTACTTCGGCATCACCTGAACTTGTTATGCGATCTTGATTCCGACGGAAGCGGCATCCTTCTTAGCCTGCTCTGCTTCCTTCTGAAGTTTGGCAATCTTTGCCTCGGCGTTCTCGTACTTCTTCTGAACGGTTTCCTTGATACGCCTTTCCTTCGCTTCGGCGAGAGCCTTCTTACGGGCTTCGTACTTGGCGAGAGATTCGGCAATCGCGGCTTTGTCCATTTTCAGAACCCAGCGAATCGCAAGTGCGAATCCATCGGCAGGAGTACCGGCGTTTTCCTCTTTGCAGAGTTTCGCGCCAATAGCCGGTGATTCATATTCACCCTTGATTTCGGCAGGTTTCCTCATGACAGGAATTGCCACGAATTCTTCCGGCTGACCGTCCTTGCCTTCGCGACGTGCCTTGTCGAGTTCCTTCTTCCTTGATTCAACAAGGGGAACGAATTCAACGGGAGGAAGAGTCATGGCTCTGTCAAGGAAAGCTGCGATTTCGCCTTCGGGTAGCTTGCTGAGTGCATACGCATTACCGAGTTTGATTTCACCGCTATCAACGGAGTCCTGTACTTCCTTGGGAAGAGTAAGGAGACCAAAGCGTTCTGAAATCCATGCCGTTGATTTGCAAATCTTCTGAGCGAGATCGGCAACGGTCATGAGAGGGTAGACGGAAAGCATACGCTTGAGACCTTTGGCGTACTCAACGGGCTTTGTGTCGACCTTCTGAATATTCGCAACAATCTGAGTTTCAAGAGCTTCTGCCTCTGAAACATCGAGGATCTGAACAGGTATCTCAATCAAACCTGCCCTCTTTGCGCCTGTATAGCGATGGAGACCATCAACGATACAGAATTTCCCCGCATTTTCGCCGTCGCGGAGTTCACGGACGCTAATGGGATTTACGATTCCCTTAGCCTTAATCGATTCTGCAATCTCCTGGAACTGTTCTGATTCCTCATTTACTGAGCGCAGAGCGACGGGAGATTCGACGATCTGATCCAGTTTGAGTGTCGCAAGTTTTGACATTTGCAACTCCTTTCTCGTGATTGTTCAATCATTGCACTTTTAAGGAAACAATAATCATAATCATCAAAACAGAATTCCGGCAATCTTCTGATTGTGATTATCAATATAGTTCCTTCCGTCAATGTACTATACTACAATATATAAGAAAAAACAAGTAAGGTTACAAACTTACTAAAAAACAGTTTGAAATACGTTTATATATATGGTATATATTACAATATTTAGCAATCTATAAATATTTGTAAGTTAGTAAGTTAGTAAGTTAAATAATACTTGTTTTTTACCTTATATTGTAGTATAGTACATTGTAAGGAATTTACCCGTTGCAGAATCACAATCATAAGCATTTCAAAATTGATTGTGATTATTTAAAAAGATTGGCTAATCAATGCGTAGTGATGTCGTTAAAAAATTTCTAACTGCCCAAACTCATTCTGACCTCGCGATGATTTACGAATCATTCATGCAGTGTCATGTACTTGTTTCATCAGATGGCTCAACTAATAGGGATGGAGCAACCTTTACAAATGGAATTGAAACATGGTATCCATTTGTTATATCTGACAATGAGTCTGATTCAAAAATCATTAACTTCAATTTTGATGCCCACGTAGAAGGTATAGGCTTAACTGGTTGGGATTGGAAGAACAAGTTATCCCGATGGGTAGCCTTCGACTTCGATTCTATTGTTGGGCATAAGAAAGGACTTACCGATGGAGAAATCAAAGAGATCAGTGGTTCTATTGCAGAAATCGATTACGTCACCATTCGTAAGTCTACTGGGGGAAAAGGACTTCACATCTATGTTACACTCAATCCTCCGATCCCAACTACTAATCGCTCGGAACATGCAGCCCTTGCGAGAGCCATCTTACATAAAATATCAGCCCAAAGTGGAGTTCCACTTAAAGACAAAGTAGATATTTGTGGCGGTAATATGTTTGTTTGGCATCGTAAGATGACCAAAGAGAATCAAGGCTTACTTCTCATTAAACAAGGTAAGCCACTTGATGATGTTCCCAACTGGAAAGATCAGATTGATTTCGTAATCGGAGGCAAACCTAGAGTAAAAGACTTTGATGGTGTTGCCACTGCTAAGATTGATATTGCCATTGATGAAGAACATAAGAAGTTAATCAACTTTTTACAGGAAAGGCGAGCGATGTGGTATTGGGATGGCGACAAACATATGCTTGTTTGTCATACAGCCGATCTTGCTGATGCCCACAAAGAGATGAATCTTCGTGGCATCTTCCGAACGGTTGCAACGGGTAAAAACCGTCCCGATATTAATTGTTTCGCCTTTCCTCTTCGTCAAGGTGGTTGGGTTGTAAGACGATTTGGAGCAGGTACGGCAGAAGATACAAATTGGGATTTAGATGATAAGAATTGGAGAAAATGTTATTTCAATGTCGATGCCGATATTAAAACTGCATCTCAAACATTCGGAGGAATAGAACATACTTCCGGTGCTTATGTATTTAAAACCGCTGATGAAGCAGGATTAGCTGCATCTGCTTTAGGTGTTCACTTAGCACTACCCGACATAGCTAATTATTGTACTGCTTCAATCAAAGAACATAAAGATGGTAGACTCATAGTATCTATTGAGGATAAAGAGCATAAGATTCCACAATCAGAGATGCAAGGTTGGATCAAAGAGAAAGCTACTTGGAAAAGATTATATATCAAACCTAGAACAGTTAAAGCTAAAGAAGATAATTCATCTTATGATGATTTCATTAGACATTTAGTATCTCCAAGTGGAGAAGATTATGGTTGGGCATTAAGAACAGAAGAAGGTTGGAACTTCGAAGCACTGGCACACGTTCGATTGGTTCTTGAATCAATGGGACTACCTACTCAAGAGGTACGTGATGCATTAGGTAATAGTGTTATGAAATGTTGGAAGATAGTTAATATACCATTTAAAGATGAATATCCGGGCGGTAGACAATGGAACAGGAACTCCGCTCAAATACGATTCCAACCATCACTTGATGTTACTTTAGACTTAGCAAAGAAGTGTCCAAGTTGGTGGAGAATACTTAGTCATTGTGGAGCAGGTCTTGATGATATTGTCAAGATGAATGATTGGGCTAAAAGCAACAACATTCACTCCGGTGCTGAGTATCTAATCACTTGGATAGCGTCGATGTTCCAAGAACCAACTGAACCTCTCCCATACTTGTTCTTCTACGGACCTCAGAATAGTGGTAAGAGTATATTCCATGAGGCATTATCTCTATTGGTTACTAATGGAATAGTTAAAGCAGATAACGCTTTGATTAATAAATCGGGATTCAATGCAGAGATGGAGTCCGCGGTACTATGCGTTGTTGAGGAAATCAATTTGGCTAAGAGTAGAGAAGCAGCTAACCGAATAAAGGATTGGGTTACTGCTAGGGATATAATGATTCATAGGAAAGGCAAGACACCTTATATGATGCCTAATGTATCACATTGGGTACAAATGAGTAATGATCATGATGCCTGTCCTATATTTCCCGGCGATACTCGAATAGTAGTTCTATTCGTTGATAAATTGAATATCATCATACCTAAGAAGAAGTTGATTGATTCACTAATCGAAGAAGCAAGGGACTTCATGGCTTACATAATTAATTATAATCTTCCGGAGTCCTTCGACCGCTTGAATGTACCAGTGATTGCAACATCCGACAAGATGAATATTGAACAATCTAATAAGAGTATGTTAGAGATGTTCATAGATGATGAATGTTTCCGTTGTGATGGTGAAATGATTAAGTTCAGTGAGTTCTGTGATAAATTTATGGAATGGCTTGGACCTACAACAGAGTTTTGGTCTAAGCAGAAGATTGGGAAAGAACTCCCTCCTATGTTCCCTAAAGGTAGGTTACCTCAGAGTGGTCAGTTCTATGTAGGTAATATTACTTTCGATGCGGAAATCAAATCGACAGGTAAGTGTGTTGTATTGGGTGATAAGTTAATTAAACAAGAAACAGTAATATCAGAGGCGGTAGTTCATGAATCAAAACTTATTTGATATGTTTGAAAGATTAGAAGGACACGATACTAAAGTAACCACTAGAGAAGTAGCGGTTAAAGCACCATTTGGATATCCAGGTGGTAAGAGTCGTAGTGTGGAGCATATACTTCCGCATTTACCATATAACGGCAAATACGTCGAGATATTTGGTGGAAGCGGAATTATACTACTCAATCGTAGACCGGATAAGATGGAAGTATATAACGATAAATATGGTGGAGTAGTGAACTTCTATCGATGCATTAAAGATCCAATAAAACTAAAGGCTCTGATTGATTACTTAGAACTCACTTTGAAATCTAGAGAAATGTTCCTTGATTCTCAAGATTTGATTGTTACCAGTAAAGATGATGTAGAACGTGCAGCTAACTGGTATTACATGATTATGCACTCATTCTCAAAACTGGGACGTAATTTCGGTCGTGATTTAAATAAAACATCACACGGCATTGACAGTCATTTTCCTATATTTAAACAAACACACAATAGATTGAAAAATGTTTTAATTGAGAATCTAGATTGGACAACTTGTATAAAGGACTTCGACAGTTATGATACGGTCTTCTACTGCGATCCACCATACATGAATACTACTACAAGCGGTAATCTGTATGAGCATGGTATGTCAATTAAAGACCACACTAATTTGTGTGAGATGATTTTCCAATCAAAGGGATTCTTTGCATTAAGTGGATATGAAAATGAAATGTATTCGACATTCCCTTGGGATGATATTCAAGTGTGGGATGTAAATGTTTCTATGACCGCTCAAGCATTTTCAGATACAAACAATTTCGCAGATAAGAAGGATCAAATCACACGTGGAAAACGAACAGAAAGACTCTACATCAAATATGCAAGATGATGAGTGTGATGCTCCCATCTGTTGTATATGCGGTAATCCAGTAGATAAGTCGGATGTAAAACCCGGCTCTACTGTATGTTATTATTGTTGGAGGGATTATAAAAATGATCAAAACGATTTTGAATGAAGAACCAGTAGAGATGGAAACATCAACCACTGTGATGCGTCCTATTACTTTGCATGGGTTAAATTACGATAATAGTGAATTTAAAGCTAAATGCCATACTGTATGGCATAAAAATTCAAATGAACACTATATTACAATTCATCAAGATAAGAACCTCATGATTTGGGGAGGCACTAAGAACTTCGATAATTTGATTGAAATGGTGATGATAATACTGAACGCTAACACATTCATAGCTAAGGCAAATAGTCTAATAGCTTTCGTCGTCCACACATCAGAACCAGTAAATGGATTAACTGGTGTTACATTCTCTAATAATGATTTTAAAATATTTATAAATGTTAGAGTTATGCCGGATGGTATAATCATTTATTTTAATGATTATATAATCGGAGTAAATGGTAAATCATTGGATCTTAATAAAATAGTGGAATTCATAGTAATTGGAAAATACTTATATGAAACATCTAAATGATAATTTACTATGTGTAGTTACGACCTTCTTAACAGGTCCGGATCATCAGCGCGATGATATACTGCAAATATGTATTACTCCTTTAGATCGATTCCTTAAGGTTGATGGTTCAATCGCACCATTTATAGCTACTATGAATCCACGTCGAGGCAACTGTGATAAAGATTGGTTAGGCAATGACTTCAGCAAGATGGAACAACTAATACGTAACGGCATCGATCCGGATTTCGTACAAGACCAATTAGAGAAATGGTTTGTTAAGTACCGCATAAGAGAAACGAAACTCATTATGCCGTTAGCTTATAATTGGGCATTATCTCGTTCATTCCTAATTGATTGGTTGAGCATTGATTCATTCAATGGTTACTTCGACTATCGTTATAGAGATATAATGACCGCTTCGATATACTGCAATGATAGAGCCTACTGGCATGAAGAAGATTATCCTTATCCTAAACACAATTTGACTTATATATGTAATCAATGTGGCGTTGATTACAAGAAGTCTAACGATATAATGCAACAAAGTATGGCGATAGCTGCTTGTTATCGTCAAATGATGGGAGTGTTTATAGGAGTATGAATTTCTTTTTACAACTTAAACGGTTTCTACTTAGACTTAGGCTATTTGATGATTCTCCCGAACAGTGGAGATACTTTTATTTCGATACCGAAATAAGTTTTGGTTGGCTAAGGAATATTAGAATAGCTTACTGTCTAGACGAGAGAGCCAAAAGGCGTGATTGGTTAATCGAGTATTTAAGTTGGCGATTGGAATTATATTATTTTAAAGAATATGATGGTGAAAATGTTTCACTACAAAGGAAATACAAATGGACAAGATACAAAATGTAAACACATACTATGCTAGTTATAATCTGTGTTTTATTTGTTTAAAGAATAATATACCATTCACGCATTGTAGTGGCAATTTTAAATTTGAAAATAATACTTTAATCAGTTATGGTGAGGTTATAGGTATACCTCAAATCGATGGAACATATCAAATCATTGGAGAACCATTTAGTCCAGTACAAGGTAAACACTACGCAGTAATACGTAGATATAACGATTATGTGAAAGGAAAGGTGGAACGTGAGAATTTGTCTAATTGTGAAGGATGAGTATCCATGTTATTTAGATGAATGGTTGAATCATCACGAGAAACTCGGAAAGATAACCATCTACAATAATGGTAGGGATATTGACGTGATTCCTCAATTTGGATTAGAAGTAATACCATTTCCAGGAAATCAAGTCCAGTTGAACGCATACAATCATATGGCTAAAAGATACCCAAATGATTATATTCTCTTTATTGATTCAGATGAATTCTTCTTCAGCAACTATGATGTAGAGCAACTCGAAGCCGAATGTTGTATGCATGGTGCGTTAGCTTTCAACTGGCAAATGTATGGCAGTAGCGGATTGTTGAAGCACGACAATGGCTCGCAACTTACCAAATTCACCAAGAAATTACCCGAATACCACGTTGTTAATCGTCAGTTCAAGACACTGGTGCAGGGAAAGAACGTGATGCATTTCAGCAATCCACATGAAGCTAAGTTGCGTACAGGCGCGTACAATCGTCCTACTAAGTTAGGTTGGACTCAAGATGTAGATATAACGTTAGGTTATATAAATCATTATTTCCTTCGCAGTAGGGAGGAGTTTGAGCTAAAAATTAAGAAGGGTAGAGCCGATACAACAAGTAAGAGAACTATTGGAGAGTTCTTAGCAATAAATAGGGAGTGCGTATGAAAATAGAAGCCGGAGATACTGTTTGCACCAAGATGGTGTATACTGCCAAATGTTATACTAGGACACCCATTAAAGATTTAATAGGACATTTCTCATATCATCTTAGCAAAGAGTCATCAAGGCTTAATAATATAACACAAGATGACATTAATAAGATGATTAAGAAATGTAAAGGAAATCACAAGAAAGCATATGAAAGATTAGTGGAGGGAAAATGATTTGGTTAGGGGTAGGAATAGGGTTCATACTGGTGATGACTATATATTTCACAATATTAAAAGGAGATGACGATGAATGAATCAGATTACACAGTCTGTGCTATCGACACTGAAACGAGTGGACTTGATCCACGATTGCATGAGGTACTATCCTTATGCATCATGCCTGTCAATGACAAGTTCGAAGATTTAGGACTCACTCTGAACTTGCGTATAAGGGCAAATAATCCTGTCGATGCCAAAGCCATAGCTATCAACAAACTTGATCCAACTGTCGGGATTGCGAAATCCGAAGCATGGAAGACCATACGTGAATGGCGAAGGAAGAATCTAATCACCAAGATAGTTCCTCTTGGACACAATATCTCTTTTGATTTGATGTTCCTAAAGACGCTAATGCCCAACCCCACAGACTTCCAAGACATTTTCCACTATCGCTTTAAGGATAGTATGATTATGGCACAGATAATTAATGATGTGCATTTCGCAAGGAAGAGCGTTAAGTTCTTCAACGCAGTAGGCTTGGAAAAGGTGTCAGAACGATTGGGCATCCAAAATATGGTAGCACATTCCGCAGAGAGTGATGCTCGCACATCACTACTCTGCTATAAGAAAATGCTAGGTATGCTTGCTATTGTTGAGCCAACCTAAATTCGTGATCGAATCCCGTCAGTATAGGTGTGAGCGTACGTTTCTGCTCCCCTATATTGGCGCGGAGTTTCTGTTCCTTAGTTCGTATGTCATAGTTAAGACTCTTCGCGTACTCTATATTCCCATTGATGAAAGAATCACATCCATAGTAGATTATCTTCTTACATCCCCACAATTTAGCTATATGAGTAGCCATACATATTGATTGAGGATGGAAATTATTAGGAATATTGAAGTCCTCCATATTATACGTGAACACGCTAGGGTGTCGCGTATACCATGCGCTAGTAATATAAGGCAGTAACATCGTTCCTCTCTTACTCCAACATATCTCTCCAAGTTGGCTATCCTGTTGAACACAATACATATCATTCTTGATGTTCAACGATTCAATTTTATGTATAGCTTGATTTAACCCAATGATTGGGCAATCCGGATCGAAATGCTTTTCTTTCAGATTATCCATACTTGGACCTTTACCAACTATGTAACAGACCTTGTCTTTGTATCTATCCTTAGTATCACCTATTATCTTCCGTTTCTCAATAGGGTGCAGTACCCACGCTAAAGGCTCTACACGTTTGGCAAAGCGATCAAGAATCACTTCGATCTGCTTATTAGGCTTAGGTAGTATGAGTCTACCTAGTGGATCGCGTCTACAATTCTTAACTTCCTTTGGATACTCAATCGTTTCCGGACGTATATTCAGTAGATCGAAATACACGTTTGCATCAGTACCGAGGAACTGTTTAAGGATTGAGTAATCCGGATCGTTAGCAAATGTACTGGTATGACCGGACCCGATGCCACCGCGACCGGGTAACCCTTTCATACCAATACATAACTTTTCTTGGCTATCATCAAGCCAGTGTCTACCTTGAGCCATCTTCCATAACTCTATGTCGATGAACTTCAAGTCCTTCTCACAGAGAGATTCAAGGTAGGGAAGATTGTTAGGACGTATGCCTGTCTGACACAGTGAAGCGTGTCGAGTGTTATTATGACAGTGCCACCAACGATACTGTACATTATAGTAGATGGCATTAGGCTGACCTACTATATGATTCGTCTTCAACCAGTCATGCATCTTCTCAACGTATGTTGGCTTATAGTAATCATCGTCTTCCCAAAAGATAATCATATCGTTCTTTATTAAAGGAAGTGCAGTACGCAAGTTGAGTCCCAGAGTATGCGGAGGGTCGTCCGGTCGGGGAACTCTTCTCACGTACTGCACTTTTGAACAAGGTTGAGTAGGCGTTTTGCCGTCATCAATAACTATCCACTGATCCACTTTCATGGTCTGTCGTTCCATCCACTGTTCACAAATCTTAAATACTACATGACGGTCGCCCGTACACGTTATAGCTGTAATTTTCTCACTCATAAGAAACTCCCATCATCATTTCTGATTGTTTTGTTTGATTCATCTGTTGTGTTAAGTTGTTTGGATTCACCAATCACTGCACGAGTGCAAGTATCGCACTGTCGCCATGTTGTGACGAACTTGTCTAACTCGCAGAAGTACGTGTAGCGTTTAATCCCACAAGGAGTGGGCGTATTAGTGAACGCTCTGAACTTGCATGGTTTGTAAATCTTGTGAAGTACCCACGGATCTGTTTCATCAGCCATGTATCCTTCCGGCGGTGTGGGAGGTTGTCTACCCTTCTTAGGATAAATCAAATCCCCGTTCGTCATTAATCGACCTCGTTCACTCATTTTGACCCTCCACATATCTATTTAATAACTAAGGCTTCGCTTGGAACACAATATTAATATTACAGTAATTATAATTATTACTGCCCATTCCTCCACCAACGTAATCAACTCTGAAAGAAACACTTTTCTGTGTTGTGAATGTATTATCATCAAGAATTAGATTAAGATATGAATACACAAATGCACCACCATTATAAGGTTGATCATCACTTGCTTTATCAAAATGCCCAAATGTTCCTCCTGTCCATGTAGGTGTACCCATAGACCATTTTAATCGCCCCGCACTAGAACGGAAAACAATCTGAACATTAGGTCTAGGATTAGCATAGTTCTGACTAATATTCCAGTTTAGTTCAACACCGTATGATGGATATACTGGAGGACAAGCATGAGATATAGCCGACCAAGTTATTGCCATATATAAACGACAATCTAGATATGTCGATTTAGTATCAGATTTATCACCAGTATCAGCTATATAACATTGATATGTTTTGCTATTAGGTAAAGTATCTTGATTTAACACATCTAGTATTTCGTAATGTAAATTAAATGTAGGTGTATTGAACGCTGCTGCACCTAATGGCGTAACATTAAAGTTACCGCTTTTAGTTGTATAAACATTTATATTGGCAGTGCTTCCTGCATTATTATTAGTAACAGGCACAATCATGTCTTTTAGTTCATCAGCCGTGTAACCTTGCCCATATACTCTACTTAGGCTTATGGCATTACATATTAAATAAGGTCTATTACAGAAAGGACATTTTGGATGATACATATCTTTATAGCCTAATGCTATCTTAGATTTAAATGTGAATTCTCTAAAAGTCACCCAATCTGCCACAGTAAATGATCTAATAGAACTGTGTCCGGATACCGGAAGAACAGAAGGCATAGGTCCAAATCTATCATCCTCTTTAGAACTTACCAACTTTATTAAATTACTGGTTGTTTCAACCCAACCATTAGTTAGTGATATATAACTGCCCTTTTTGGAATTGGGGAATCTTATAAATTCTCTATTTTCATAGTTATCTAAATATGTTGATATTTCACCACTGTCTGTCCACCATGCACCGTCGGTTAAAGCATGATTTAAATTATTATTTTGTAGTGAAGTATAAGTATGATAACGAGAACCTACAATGCCCCAACAAGTATTGCCTAATGCATAATTAGTTGTAGAAGACCAACCATATCCATGTGTATATTGATAGTCTAAACTGGTAAGAAATTCAGCATATGCATCATTAAGCCAAATATATAATATATTGTTCTGATATATATCGTAATACGAACTTGTACGTATACTATTATGCCAAAGAGTGCTAGCTAAAGTATATTGACAATGACCTTGCCAACCCATCCATTCTACATTTAAATTAATATTTAGAACATTTTGAAAGCGACTTTGATACATTCTATATCCTGCACCGTCGTCGTGAGTATAGTGAGATAATTGTTGCCAAGTTAGTTCAGCGGAATGATTGCAACATCTATTTGGATCAGCTGCACAGTAAGTAGAGTATCCAACACCATTTGCATCAGCGTCTAAATCTGTTTCAATTATTAGAGGATAATAACTGGAATATCCCGAATTAGCTGCAGGAGAAACTGTCTTTTTCAAGTAGTCAAGACACGCTTCGAGTTCTTGAAATACTATCTCTCCATTAGTCATTAGTATGGGTGGACCTACTGGTTGTGTCTTGTATGACGTTGATTGACAAATCGTAAAGGTCTTACCCGACATGTATGGGGTATAGTATATTGTATTATCTGAATTACACTTACTCCATTCACGCCTACCAGTTATAGGATCAATACCGCCTAAGTTAAGATGCTCCAACAACTTACAATAGGAGTAATTAGAAATATAACTTCCACCTTGAAAGAACTTATACACTAAATTTTCCGGTAACACCCCATATTTTATATCAGTTCTAGGTGAGGCTTCATTTTTGATGAAACCATCAGAACCGTACCAATGATAAAGTGGATAAGTTAAATCGCTTTCCCTGTAAGCTAACATTGTGGTTATTATGTTTTGCCATAGTTCACGAATAACTGTTTCTCCACCTGCTGAATCATATACTCCACTAGCTACATATGAATCCTGCCACCATTGTCTAGTGGTTATATATGCAGCAGGATAAGAGCCATTAATAGCAGAGAAATCTCTTAATGTATGACAGATGTGTCTATACCTCCAACCCCAAACACGTACCATCTCTTCCGATTCGAGATTACGTGCTTGAAATGGACTCTCCACAAAAGAGCCTAAATCATTTTTATCAAATACATTAAGGAGTCCCATTAGCTTGTTACTTCCTCTTTCTTTGCCCATGCCCTATGACTTATTTCCAACCAGTATAATTTTCCCGGCTTAGGATGTGCCAATCCAAGACCATCGGGATAATATTTAGCCTGTACGGTAGTGAACGTGCCATCGCTTTTCCTATATGGTGGATTGACTACTTCCGTTTGGATATAATCATTCCCGTCTAAATCCTTGCCGGATGCCCTACGAACGTCCTCTGCTTGCCGTTGATAATTCACCATTGGGAAATCGGGATTCTTACCATCAGCAAATGATTTGCCGTCCCAATCCATAACCCTAAGCGAACCGGAGTTACCATCTGAATACTTCGCTATCCAAAAGATTAAATCCTCATCATCCGGATCGGGAGGATTCTCAATCTTACCATTCTCTTTAATGTTATCGGGATTGGTCAGCATACACTTGAGAACGTTATCGTATACTTCCAATATCTTAAATGTGGCAGTAGTACCCAAACTCTGACCTACATCAGCGTTGCTTTCTGATGTTCTAGGTGCGTCTTTCTTAACTGTCCTACCCGCTTTCCTAATTGATGCCGGTGCTCTTGCACGAGGATTATCTACCGGTATCTTATAATCAGTAAGACTCAATCCTTCCGCGGGATTAGGTGGCTTAACATCAGCACTATCATCTAAATAGGCTAAGCCTTCGCCTTGTTTGATTGGTAACCAAACATTAAGAGTTATCTGATGCGTCGATGTATCAATATCGATTCCATCAACCACTCCGAAAATATCTGCACCACCATTAATATAATCACAGTGAACAGTTATTACATCCCACATCTGAACTGCTAAGGAAGTTAAGAAAGTATTTATCTTCAACTTCACCCACGCGTTAGCCATGCGATAAGACCAAAATCTTGCGCTCTTCTCAACAAGCGATTGGATATTGTATATCGAGAAGGTACACTCGTAATCCTTCTTCGTATACAGTAACTTATTAGTTTCATAGATGACTTTCTTCTTTTCTTCTTCCTCATACGTGTGATTCCACAATCCAGTGAACTTCGGATGTATGTCATCAGTGCTAGTCTTACTTATGTTCATGCTCTTGAACTGAATCTTCGATATGTTCGATGTGTATATTGATTCAGTTGGCTCTTTGGAAAGATAATGAGTATATGCTATACCGGCTTCCAAGTACATACCAACCCTAGCTTGCCAAGCGAAGTCCTTTATAGCTGCTAAAGCATCCACTTGGCTAAGTACGGCGAAATGACTTGGATACTTCTCAATCAAAGCAGATACTTCATCAAACGTAGTAGTGTCCGGTATTAAGCCGGTTATCCTATGAGCCAGTATCCATCTGATTGCATCATCAGTTGTATTGTCGCCAATAGAACTGGTTAGGCTGACGTATATCCTACTGCCATCCCAATTCTCATTGGGTATGCTTGCTAAATCAGTTTTGAACTTCAATACAGTAAGATGTTCCACTACTCCAGTAGAGGGATCGACAACGCAGGGATAATCTAAGAATATATCAAAGTAGGAACTAGGAACGGCTACCAGTTCACCTTTACGTTTAGCCATAACTTCATGTATAGCCAAACTAGGAACGCTATTAACCACTATAACACTACCGGCATTATATATCTTAACCTTAGCCCCAGGTGATATATTCCAGTATAGAGGTTCATTTTGATTAGGTAACATGCTCCACTCAAATTCCGTTTTACCTTTGATGCTCATCACAACAGATGGATATGTTGGATATTTCTCGTTGTGAGTAGTGCCAAGTAGTCTTTCCTTGTAAAATAAATCACGATAAGGTTGGGACATAAAGGCTTTAGTCCCGTCTTGATTACCAATGGTGCAAACAAACGTTTCAGTTGTTGTCTTAGTCTTAATGTCCGCATCACCCGACTTATCGGCATTAGGAACGGCTAGAGTATCGGGATTCACTTCGTGCATACCACCGTTATCGTCCTCTAGGTACTTATATACTCTATCGACATGAATTAGAAGTGTCTTACCGCGGACGTCTTTATCCGTAGTTATCCATATGGCGTTAATATTTGTATAGTCGTAATCCGATTCGAGACGTCCTGCAATCTGACAATTAATAGGATAGCCTGTATTGAAACTACCTATACCTACACAGTTACACGATGTCTTATCGTCTGTATCGAACTTGACTAAGTATAGTGATTTATCAATCTCTAACAGTACGGTCTGACCTGCATAGTCCTCGAAGTGGCTAACGTGGAAATGTGTGCTTTTATATGTAGTCTTGCCAGTGTCCGGATCATTAGGTTCTCTATACCATGTCGTCCACGATGATATAGCAGTAAGCAATTCGCCAGTACAACCCAACTGAAGTTCAACTCCTGGAACTCGTAGAGGTGTACCAAAACATAGGGGAAGAACTTTACCAACATCTTCTTCGGCGGGAAAGTCTACACAACCTTCATGTATCTCCAGTAGTAAATCTTCGCTATCTATTTCAGCATTTATTTCAAAACTGAACTTGCGGTCACCTTCATTCCAAGTTATATTGGATACAACTTTGCCGTGAAGAATAGGAACTAAATCAGCTTCTCCCAATCCTTCATAGTGATGATATATAGTTACGGGACGTTGCTCCACGACCGTATTGTCAAATAAATCTTTAAGAGAACCATCAATATCACTAAGAGTACAAGAAGCTGACTGAATCTGTCCATAGGATTTGTCATTTAGTTGCCCCGACACTGTTGAGAAATCATATATTTTACCTTCAATGTTTAATGCTCCTAAAGTGAACGACTTGTCTGCATAGTAGCGAGTACCAGTTGTCCACTCCACTTTAATTATGGCGATTGGTTCAGTACCTAATCGCCTATCAGCGAGTGCTTGAGTAGCCGGTGTTAGTTCTCTCATATTTTCTCCAGTGTGATTGTGAAATCATAAGCATACATATTATTATATCCGCGTCCAATACATGTGAACTCTATTGGATCAGATATTACTCTTACATTATGTTCAGTTCCGAATTCATCTGTGTAGACTAATATTTGTCCTGCTGATGCTTTTAAGAATTCGATTACTTCATCTTTCTTACTACCCATCACACCTTTGATTGGTAACTCAAACTTGTCAGCCGGTGGAGTATACCGGAAGGAATATATCTTGCCATCCATAGCATGATCAAACATTGTTTTGACATTAACAATCTTTGCTTCACCATACTGCGGATTAGGCAGTATCAAATTGTATGTATCGTATGAGAACAGTATCATATTAATACTCCTTCAAACTTGAAAGCTAAATTATAGAATAAGCCATTATCACACTGACCACCTCGTCCATACGTTTCACTCCTACACTCCGGATCAAGTATTACACCAAGCCATTCTCGACCACAGTAATCAGTAAGAGTTATCTCGTCACCGGCACTTAACTTATAGAACGTGAAGAATTCTTCTCTCTTAGTTAATGTTAAGTGTTGGAACTTATAATTTAATGTTTCGAATGTAGGATACGAGTTCTTGAAATGTTGTAACTCTTTCCCACGAGTATAATCATTTATTATATTAAGTTGTAAGCCTTGACTATCTTCGTAGGGATTACGCAAGTCCATATCCATAGCCCCAAAGTAACCATTATATGACAGGCTGATATGGTCGGCTACACACGTATTCTCCGGACACACTCCGGTAACTGGATCATCTGAATCCCCTACACGTGGATTCCAATTAACACCATCTTCACTATAAGCATCACTGCCACCTGTTCCCGCACCCACTCGGAATACTACTGTACGCACACGCGAGCGTAGTCTTAGATTCGACAATCCGAAGCGTCCATATATTGATTGAGCAGGACTTACTGATTGTCCAATCAACATATTATTAAATCCCGGTCTTACGAGTTCTACTACTACGGATTGCCCGAATCCCGAAGTAGGATCGGCATACTCAATCTTAAATAATTCTTGTTCAAGATTAAGTATATTATCGGGTTCTTTAAGATATGCCCTATGTGCTTCACCATTAAGTATCATGGTGTTAGCTGCACCCCTACTATTCACTGCACTAACTATTTGATTAAAACCATTGCCGTGTACTATGGTGTTACTATTGATTTTATATTTAGATACAACTTGGTGCATACCGGCAGACTTAACAGGATTAGGAACGTTCTTCTGTACAAACGCTTCTGCTGAATCATCAAACGCACTATAATTATCCGTCAGTTCTCCAAGTACACCTTTGTTCTGCTGTACGAGAGTCAAATTATGTGTTACATCTCTAGTGTGTTCAGTGTAATTAGTTATCTCTTGACCGAATCCACTATTATTACCACTCCCCTTGCTAGTATTATTATCGTTGGAATGGTCGAACTCCATATCATTACTTACTGATTCTTCAATCGGAACAACCAATGTAAAAGTAGGTCCAGGATCAACGCCATATGTAGCATAGTAGCCACTAAGTAGGGGATAAGCCGTTGTACCGCCAGAGGCATAATATAGTGAGGAATCATATCCATTCATATCAGTACCGATAAGCCAATTTATACCATAATCAGTATACATATATAGATATAAGGCTTTATCAGAATTATAATAGTAAGGAACACCAAAAGAATTGATACCGGCATATGCAAATACACCATCAGCACTACCACTATCTGAACCTGCTCCAATATAATTACGTCCTGTTTCGGGTAAAGGTTGCTCTGTCAAGGTAACATATGCTTCTCCACCACCCCAGTTCCAATATGTGCCAGTAGCATCTCCACCGTACTTTTGGAAAGGTCCGTCATACGATAGTGTTGAACTCATCGTCCAGTATTCATCAGACCATTCCGTTATATAATAAAATATGTAACGTTCTGAACCATCGAGCTTATACCAAGGCTGACCATTTATAAGACCTTCTTGCTTATAATATTCACCTAAATATGACGCGTCTCCGTAAAGCATAGATACGAATACTCTAGGAGCAAGATTCTCGTGGGGCTTCTGATGATTGCCCAATCCCTGCGTTACTGAACGAGAGAACTCTACTCCACCGCCATCTAATTCAGTACAGACTAAATCAGTCAGTGTCCAACCATTGTAACCTGTCCAAGACGAGTATATAGAAGGCTTTTCTGATATTGGTATATAGTAGCATCCGGTGGTTGGATTGAGGTTATTTGTTTTAAGAGTTATACACCATCTTAACACACTAGCCAATGTGTATGCGAAGATGTGATACAGTTCATTTGCATAGTAAGGATAACCATTAAATGTACCAACGTAATTGTAAGCACCAGTTACATCGTGATTCAAACTCGTTCCAGTAATTATGAAACGTGTACCAGTATTGCTTATTTCCGACATCATAGTAGTTGGTTCGGGTGCAGTACCACCATTAACTACCCAACCAGTTGCCGGAGGGAAATATTCAGATGCTCCTAAAGTAGAATAGTATCGTGCTGAACCATTCTGATATAATCTCCAGTAGGTAGAATAGAATCTCAAATCCCAAGTTGGATCATCACGTTTCTTATATTGTGGCTTATTGTTATAGTAACCTGTTAATGTGTATAAGCCATTAGCAGCAGTTGAACCCGCTCCTATTACTCTACATGATTTAACTGCATTGTTACGTTGTATAACCGTAGTGGGTTGTGGTGCTACTCCACCCCAAACTCCCCAATTCTTATACTGTACATCGATTGACGTATTAGGATTAACGTGTTCACGATAGTAAGCAGTGCTAGTTCCAGTACCTAATACCCAGTATTGATAATTCGAATAACCATATCTAAGCCAGTACGTTACACCGCCAGTAATTTTCTCGTAAGCGGGTGCGCCTTGATAATCAGCTACGCGAGTATATATTCCATCATATACTGGATCACCGCAACCACCGACGTAGACAGTATCTAGAAATGCATCTAGTTTTAGACTATGGCTAACACTTTGGGTATATATGGACATCGAAATCTCCTTGATAGGTTAGGCGAGTCGAGTGATTCTGCAATCACTCAACTCTTGAACCCATCACTTAGACTTCTGATGCATTGACAGTGTACGTTACTTTCAACTGGTCACCATTGACCACAGTAACGTTAGTTGCGAAAGCAGCAGTAGACCAAAGTGTTCCGGTCGTTCCGCCTTTATCGCTTGCACTGGTTACGAAGATACCTTTGATTACTCCACCAACATTGATGTTGAAGGTAATCGGAGTAGCGTTCGTGATGCTCTTCGAAGCTGCTGCACCTTCTGTCCATTCAACACGTGTTGAATCAGAATAGCCAGCCTTTGAGCCTGTGCCGTTTGATTCTGTCCATCCTGCGTGAGAGGACATCTGATCGGCTGCATTGAAAGCACTGAAGCCGTCGTTATCAACCAAACTGATGTACCATGTGGTAATCTGAGTAGCTGCATGGAACATGACATCGAGAATCTTATTAAGACCGACATCCACGATTCCATTAGGCATTTCATACTTACCAATCACTTCTCCGGCACGGACGTGTTCCACATGGAAACGCCCCTTCATCTTCATTTTACTCTCGTTCATTTTGTTCTCCTTGCCCTGTGGGCGTTATTTTATCTTGCGTAAGGTCTACTTCCTGTATTCAAGTTTCTCACATTATAGTAGGGTTGGTCGCGTGTTGCACCATTTATGCCTTGACCATTAACTGACACGTTATTCTGTCCTCTACTTGCACCCTTCTCAATCACTTGAGCTGTTTTAACTGCTAGTGTTTCACCTCCCATTGTAACTGTTACATCAAAGACATTAGGTGCATTATTCTTCTGATTCTCCTTACTGATGCCACCCTGCCAATTCTGTATACCTCTGTTGGCTTCCCAATCAGTGCGATATGCTTGCGAGTTCATCTGCTTGATGCTTGCTTCTCTCAACTTAGCATAAGTATCTCCAACTGCTGACATATCACCAAAGGTATCACCACCCATATCAGCTAGTCCACCCATGCCCTGCATACCCTTAGTCCCAAACATATTATATTTCCAATTTCCCGGCTTTACACCTTTGAAAGACGTTAAATCTTCTGCAGCCTGTCTAGGAGGATTAGCCAATTTATCCAAGTCTTTATTAGTCTGATCAGTTTTAGCATTAGCTATCATAATCTGATTAACTATCTCATTCAACGGAGTAGCTATCCAATCCGCAGGATTAGCTAGTGGATCTTGAACATTGTCCAGTACGGTCTTAACTGCTTCCGGTGATTTAGCAATCGGAGTAACAGTTGTAGGAACTGGTGCATACTTCTTAATCTGATCCTCCATTCCTGCTTTAGCTGCGTAAGCTGCTGATTTCCTAGTATCAATCTCTACTATCTTAGCTTTCTTTTCTTCCGGTGTTAATGTTGTAGATTTATTTATATCTATTCTCTGCTTGATTAATTCAAAGATTCTACCATTCAATGCATTTATAGCATCTGTGAATTCCTTGTATCTCTCTGTATCTAGTTTTGTTTCAGCAGTAGTTTTAGCAACCGGCTTTGATTCTACAATCTTCTTAGCCTGTTCCGGAGTTGGAGCATTAACAGTTGGAGGAACAACTGGTGCGTTCTTAGATAAGGCTTCATCAAACAACTTAGAGAAATCAAGTCCAGGAACATTATTTTGGAATGTCTTATTAACAGTATTCTCGAACGTCGTAGTCCTAGTTTTCATCTCGGTGAGTTTAACAGGATTCTTTAACGTTTCATTAAATCCTTTCATGCCTTCAGTTACGTTCTTCAATTCTACATTTAACTTATTAAAACTTTCAGTTGCCTTTTCTGATTCTTCACGGCTCTTCATAGTCGTAACTAGAACACGTTTCATCTCAAATAGATTATTTTGAAGTTCAGTAGGTAGACCGCCCTTATCTGTTTTAGTTCCTGCCGTTACAATATCAACTTGTTTTATTGCTGCTCTGATTTGTTCAGCACTGATCTTGTTAATATCCTCATTCATTGTTTCAAACAATTTAGGGAAACCATTAAAAGCCTCGGCAATAGGCTTAGCTAAATCCTCTGTCCATAAAGCATTAGTTTTCTCAGTAGCTACTCTCTTGGCTTCTGCTTCCGGTAAAGTAGTTTTAAGAACATTGAACAGTTCATCAAACATAGCTTGCCTAGAAAGATTGAAACTCTCGCCCATAACTTTAGGCAACAGTTTAAATAACTGACTTGATGCATCTACGCCTTTCTGCTGAGGAACAAGCATCTTGGATGCTTCTTTGTCTGCTTTAGATTGCAGTGCTTTTTCCTGCTCTTTAAGCACATCACGTTGTGCCTCTATGAATTTAATCATATCCTGCTTCTCTTGCAGTTTCTGCATACTCTTTAACTGATTCATAATAACCGCATTCAATTTATCCATTTCATTGATTTGGCTATCAGAAACAGAGTTCATAGTTTCAATCAATTTCTTATTCTCTTGAACTCCACTGAAAGATTTACCAAACTCAGTTTTCAGCTGAAGTGTAAGTTCCGGTGATAATCCGGCTTCACCTATTACTTTCTGAGCGTCTTTATACAGTTTGGCAAGTTCTTCCGTAGCCTTAGGCATATTCTTAGCAGAAGTAGAAATATTACCCATCTTGGTCTTAATTTCTTCTAAGTCATCTTTAGCCTTCTGATTGCGTTGACGTTCTTCTTCAAGCATATCTAACTGTTTCTTCTTTTCCGCCAGTACAATCTGCTCCTTCTTCACACGTTCGTCAATCAAGCGACCGTGGTCACGTATAACTTCTCCGGTACTCTTACCTATTGTTTCGTATTTATCGCTAAGTGCAATCAACTCATCCCAATACTTAGCGAATTCTGTCATGTCCCTACGATCAAATGCTGATAATGCGCCTTTCTTAACTGCTGCATACATCGTGTCGAGAGCGTTCTTTCTCTCGTTAATTTGAGCAAGTTCATAACTTGTTATCTCATTCTGTGTGTCCTTTGAGAATTTCTTCTGCTTAGTGAAAGCATCACCATTTACATCAACACCTTTAACTGCCGAACCAGTAGCAGTAGTAGTCTTACGCTTGAATAAGTCACCCTGTCCAAGTACACGCAAGTCTTGGGTGTTAGCAAACTTTGCACCGGCTTTGACTAAATCAAGATAACGTTGATATGTCCTATTGAGTTTGATTTGGGCATCATTTGTTACACCTATCTTATCCACCAAGCCAGTGTAATAGGATAATGTCGAAGAACCGGATTGCATACCGGCTATACTAGCAGTAAGACTCTTAATAGTGTTACTTGTTTCAGTGATTCTTGAATCAAGGAAATTAATTAACTTAGCTATGGAGTTGATTGAACCACTAACATAGTCCGTTATCAATTTAACATTATTAGATATAGTCGCATTAAGTGCATCAACTTCACTATTCAATCCGGCTATCTTAACGGCAACGCCTTGTTCCATCACTTGTCTTGATGCTTCTGCTTCTTTCTTAAAAGCATTAACACGTTCTTCTATCTGTGCAATAGTTTTAGCGTGTCGTTCAGCTAACTGTTTTTCATATACCTTATCCAGTGAAAGCAATCCTTCATACTCTGCATTCACCTTTATAACCCATTTCCATGCTTCCATGTAAGCGTACACTAATGCGGTCGCGCCAACAAATATAGCACCACCAATCAAAGGATTGAACTTAGCCATAGCTGCGGTATTAGCTTCGGTAGCTACTGCATTTTTAGTCTTGGCAATAGTATTAGCTTCCAATGCAAGAGTCTGTTGAGCCAATTCATAATTTACAATATTGACTCTAACTCGCCAACCAATATACAATGCAGAAAGGAACTCTAAGACTCGTCCGGCTGCTTCAATAGCACCAACGAAATCATTAACAGGCTTAATGCCTAATGTCTTAGAAATCTCGAGTCCTTTTAATCCATCATCTACATCACTGATGAATCCCTTAATAATATTCAATGCGCCTTCACCTAAAGTCTGAACAAAGTAATTATGAACTTTGTTCATCTCCATTTGAAGTAACTTACCAGTTGATTCAATAGAGATGTGAGTAGCTTTAAAATACTGTGATTGCTTAGTGTTATACTGTTCAAGTATACTATCGAACTTTGCCATCTGATCGCCAGTAAGAGATATGATACCTTGTATGGGACGTATATCTCCAAACAATCTAGCAAGCCAAGGAGTACCTTTACCGGCTTTAGATGCTTCTTCATTTATCTGTCTAATAAGATTGGGCAATCCCATAGCGGATATTGCAGCTTCGCCCGAATCATAACCAAGTTGCTTGAAATACTTACCGAGTTCCTCAGTTGGTTTCAGCATCTTCATCATGATATTTCTAATCTGTGTCATAGCAACATCGACCTTCTTACCTTGCAAGGTCATGATTGCCATCATAGCACCTAACTCGTCCTCTTTCACTCCGAGTTCTGCAGCAGTTACGGCTACGTTACCATAACTGTTAGCAATATCACTTGCTCTCAATCGACCAATTTCAATAGTCTTGAATAGTGATGCAGCCGAATCATTAGTTTGATCTGATGTCTTACCAAAAGCATTAAGTGAAGAAGATAAAAGATTAACGGCATCGGCAGTTGATGAAACAGTAGTACGTGCGAAGACCATACTGTCTGCCATAAATCTAGTGGCATTAGCCCCGAAAGCTACTTGGTTTGAAATAGTCTGATAAATACCTTCGGCAACATCTGTCATGCTCATGCCATACACATCAGATAATCTTCTTATCTCAGCTTCCCAAGTTCCAAAAGGCAGTGGTGCTTCTTGTCCAATAGTACGTATTTCTGAAATCTTAACTTGCAGTGTAGCCATCTCTTTGAGTCCTGTTCGGGTGGCATTGATTATATCATACACTGCTTTATGAATTGATTGCGTAAGTAAGAAACGTCCCCAATATGCCCACTGTGCTCGCGCTCTAGCAACGCCCTCTGTATGTGTAGCAAGTCCTGCATCTACTCGTTTCAAAGTGGTTGCTGAATCAACCATAGCCATCTGTGCGCCCTTAATCGCATCACGTTCTCTGTTAGTGGCAATAGTTTGTGCCGACAGTTTTGCGTTCTTAGCAGTAAAACCCCTACCAACAGTATCAGTAGCGACCTTCATCTCCATATACTGTTTGTTTAAGCCACCGACCGCAACTGCTTCACCCGCCCACTGACCTGCACCCGTTGATACTAAATTGTACTTAGTAGGTGTTGGCTTACCCATTACAGGTACAGTACCCATAGTTACATTTCTAGCAGCCATATCAGCAGATAACTTGGCTTGGTAATCAAGTTGCATCTGAGCAAATTTAGCTTGACGAGCTATTTCTGCTGCTTCTGCTGCTTTCTGTTTCTCTGCCTTTATAGCTAAGAAGGAATTAAGTATAGCTAAATTACGACTCTGAAATGATTCTTCTTCTGAAAGTAACTGATTGTGCAATCGCTTAGCGTTTTCAAATCTATTTAACGCGGCAATCTTTTCAGCGTTAATCATCTCTTGCTCATTCAATGTGAATAATTTATCATATGGAGTAGCAGTTTCAGTTCCCTTAGGTCTAACCGCAGGTCCGGGTGATGATATTCCTGCACCACCTTTGGCAAGTGCGTCAATACTAGCATTTAGTTTTGCTACTTCTCTATCTACAACCTTATTAAGACTTACAAACTTACCACCTATTCCGCGGAATCGGGTATCTAGAATCTTTTCGCCGTTAGCCAGTGTGCGTTCAAATACTTCTGCTTTTATATTAAATAACTTCTCAAAATCATCTGCTGCATACTTAACTTTCTCGCCTACTTTAGCAGTAGCATTACCAAACGCATCAAGTTCAAGTGTAACCTTTGCTATTTTAGCAGAGAATCCACCATCCTCGAAGTCTATTGCTCCGATTGTATCATCATATACTGGCTTAAAGATATTCATTTACGCACTCCTGTATGACATCTTATAATATTTGTTTAGTTTAGGAATATACTTTTTCTTATTAGCTTGGATATAAGCACTGAACGCTTTACGCCCTATATCCATACTGCGCCACTTATTTTCCCAATACAGATAATGTCTTACAGAGGGGAAAAATAGAAAACTTATTTTTGATCCAATAATCTGAAACATAAACAATCCTCTCTCTGCACCGGCTTCGGGAGTCCTAATGTATGTTCCCCTAATTCCTGGAAACATTGAACCTTTCCTCCAATACTTAGCCTTATCAGCATCTTTTCTAGTTCTCTGAATAGCACCACTGACATTGATTGAAGCAGGAGAATCTTTTAATCCTAAATATTCGTTTGCATCAGAAACTCCACCTTCGAAAGTCTCGACTTTTCCTAGGAAAGTTGACCTAGCCATTCCAGTATCAACATGAACTCGGTTAGAAGCAGCTAGAGCAAACGCCCTAGCTGCTTTCTTTGTTAATTCCTTCAAGCCATTCATATAGTCAGATGTGAATTTTTCCTTATCGAAGGAAATTGTCTTAAATCTAACTTTGAACTTTACAGATGGCATGATTCTTCGTATTCCCTTATGTTCTCGTAAGCAATGTATTTTGCTTGAGACCAACAATCCAATTCATAGAAGTCCTTGGGTTGAATATGCCATCTTTCACAGATGCGCCAAATAACATATTCACCAGTTCGACCACTTGGGTAAAGAGGACTTAGACCTTTACCTGTTGCGTAGCTAAAAAACGTTTCTTAGCCTCTTCAACTTTCTGATCGTCCAATCCGTTGGCTTCAAGTACACCATTGATTAAACGTCCTATTTCGATATCGCTCAGCCCTGCGTTCTTCAATTCGGTTTCGTAGTTGAGCCAAGTCGATGAATCGTCAATCTTAACTGTTTCCCATTCTAGGTTCTCAGTGGCTGACAGTGATTGGATAATCATGTAAGCCGTTCTCTTACGGGTGAAATCTCCAAGTTTCGTAAGATACTTTTCATCATTGAGAACTGCTACTGCATCTTCGCCGGGTTTCTGCATCATAGGTGGCTTAGGTACAGGACACAGTGCGTTAAAAGTTTCAAAATTAAGAACTGCTTTAGCTTTGAAATAGATATCACCGCTTGCGCGTATGACAGGAATCACTACTTCGCTCGGACCATCAATCTTCTTACCATTAACTTTCATCTCGATACCCTCCGCAATTTATTGTTAGGAAAGGTGGCGGAATGATTTTGCAATCACTCCGCCACTTGTTGCATTGTTACGTTGTTGATGTGACGCGAGTTATCGTCGCTTCCGTGATGTTGCACTTGCCGGTAACTGAAATCTGACCTGCTTTAAGGTCATAGTTCAGTTCCTCATAACGGAAGTCAGAAAGAAGAATAACTTCTTTCTTTGAGCCGTCAGCGCAATCCGGATCGATAACGATTTCCAAATCAAGCGAATAGGGTTCGCAAGGATCGGAAGAAGCCGTTACCCATGCCGAAGCATTACCACGTTTCTTGAGAACATCCACCGGTGTCGGAGGAAGCCCTGTGTCGGCTTTCAGCCACTCCCACAGGAAATCAAGAGTTACATCAACTGGAACCTGATCACCATCGCGAACTGTGTCAAGGAGTCCCTTGTCCAGTTCGTAGGTCCTCGGTTTTGATTCCTTGAAGGTGATATTTCCGTCACCGATCTTCACAAGAAGAACGTTAGGTGTCGGAGTAGTACCATCCTTGAAGGCAATCGTTGATTTTTTAATATCAACTTTCATTTCAATCACTCCTCGTTAATTGTGAGTTCCATTGAATAGCGACCTTGTACTTCGGAAGTATTCACATCTATTGAAGGTGCTTGCCGTCCAAACCTGTTGGTCTCGACAATTCCCTGCAAGGATATGCATCCCACTAATACATTACGATCGTCTCCAATTTCGTCACCGAATTTATAAATACGAATCGACGATTCAAACATCTTTGCCACAAGACCGCAAGTCTTAATTTCACGATATGCATCTTTGTCATTATACAAAGATTGAACAAGTACGTTAATGACGATATCATAGCCGTAATAGTTTTTAGCGATGTCGCGTCTATCCGGACCATTCATTCGCAATTCAAAATAGTCTTGCGACTTATTCGTATTGCGCTTCTGACCTTCAAGATACATCACAAGTGAACCTTTACGGTCACTGAAATGCTTGGCAACGGACGCCAAAATCCATTTAGGCATTGATTCCAACATCATTAAGTCCTGCGTTTTGTGTTAAAGATTGAGAAATCACGTTATCAGCTTCTGTGCCTTTCACGTTTACTATCGTAACAAGCCACAGAGTCGTATTCTCATAGTTCTCGCAGTTGGCGATAGTATACCGCTTTCCATTGATTACTACTCGATCATTTGCGTCGAATTCGCCACGCCAATCCTTAGGGAAGTTCTTCTGTTCAACCATCAGTAGTCGGGTATTGGTATCGTAGTATCCGCCATAGGCGAATTGACCATTAAATACCTTTAGTACCCTATCCATTTTGATTGGTAGGAGAACTGCCTTCTTGACCTTTGTGTCGGCATAGACGTTGGTCATCTTGCCAGTTTCGACATTGATTGTCTCACTGGCAAGATGAAGCCAATTTACTACTACTGCGTGGTTTTTACGCAGGTCGTAGTATGATTTACGAATCATGTGTTTGTTATAACAGGTAATCATGATTAAGCAAGCAGTACTGCTCCCTGTGCTGCATCGAGAACCGCGACACCCATCAGCATGTCGACCGTTACAAGATGTCCCTGTTTCACGCCATCATAAGTGATGGTAACGCGCAGTGAAAGTCCGTTATCTTCCTGTACGGAAGCAACCGCGAGGTTACCCATAGGAAGAGCGAGAGGACGATTCACGAGAGCGAGTGCATCACGTGTGAACGCGAAGTTGTAAGAACCGCCAGGTCCGACTCCGAGGATTGCGTCATCAGCGAGCGCACCTGCAAGAGGACGGTTGAGCAGAACATCAGCTTCAGTACCAGTGTTGTTAGATATTTCCATGATGGTGTATATCTCACCGGCTGCCGAGCGAAGTATCTGTCCGATCTGCGGAGAAGATGTGAATCCATCAATATGGATTTCCTTCACATATCCGTCTGCATAGCCTGCGCCAAGGTCAACGCGAACAGGTGTGTAGATGACAATGTCAGCATTGTCGACCACTGCATCACGAAGTCCGGAAACAAGCACGATCTGAGTCGGTGTTGCGCCACCAACAGTGCTCGATACAACGTAAGGATACATTGATCCTTCAATCGTAAGGAACGAACCTGCAAGTATTGCAGCACTGAAACCGTCGACCACAAGTGTGGTAGAACCGATTGCGTAACCGCTTGCGTTGTTGATTTCACCGCCGAGAACTCTCTGCGTCAGACCAGTCTGAACGTAAGGTGTGTTCTGTCCCATGAAGAAATCAAATCCCAGCTTGCGCCCGAGAGATGCTTCACGAAGAGCAGTACCTTGATCGCCAACCTTGTCAGCAGCAGTAAAGAGTTCGAGACCGAGAAGCGTGGCTTCCGTTGCGGTCGTGGTAAGGAAATTCCTTCCCATAAGAGGAACTTTGTTGTCGTTCATCTTCTTTCTGATTGAAAGAATGTTGGAAACGGAATTGTTACCAGTGAGTCCGTCAAGGTTACCGGCGTTGTTTGCTATGAACTGAGGGATAAATCCCGCAATAGCCTTGTCTGCACCGGAAGCGATACTCTGAATCGCAGGGCGCAGGAAGTAAGCAACGAGGTCCTTGAAAGCCATCGTCATCTGAGAATCACGGATAAGGAACGTGGTGTGAAGGTGCTGATTCAGAGCGACAGGCTGAGTGGTCGCATTGGCGTTCTGAACAGTAACGTCATCATTTGTTCCCTTACGTTTCGCGGTGAAAGCTGCGGGCTTGTCAATATTCACTACCTGTCCGTAATCTGCGATTTCGTTCTTGTAGTTACGATTGACAAGGTTACCGAGCACCATATTTTCCTGCAGAAGAACAAGACCTTCGAGTGCCCACTTCTCGGGAATCAGAGCATCGACGGAGTTGTCATAAACAGGACGAAAAATCTTCAAAAACTTTTTCATAATTCGCCTTTCTCCTTCATTTTCTTTCTATGTTCTTTGTATTCGGTCGGCGTCATCTTGGAGAAATCAACTGGCTTCCCGCCTTTTCCGTTATTTCCTCCCATACCTTCCGATACACCGTTTTTAAACAAATTTCCATAGACATTGGAAAGTTCCTTCATTCTCTTCACTACCTCGTTAGAGGGAAGTTCAAGCTGAATTGGCTTTCCACTCTTGGAATCGACGTCATTGAATTTGACGACTACATCGTAATTGCCGGATGGCTTTCCCGATTCGTCCATCATTTCAACAACACGCGCATTAGGAGATAGTATAGCTACAACCTGTTGCGGGGCAAATGCCTCATTAGTCATGGCTGCATCCATGAGATTTCTAATGATTGTCGAATCTTCAAAACGCTTCTGCCAAGTCTTAGAAAGGCTAAGGGCGTCATCACGTTCCTTAGTCAATTTCTCTTCGAGCTTCTTGCGCTCTCTATTGGCAATTTCCTCTTTGGACATCGTTGCCTTGCGAAGTTCTTCCAACTGCTTCTCGTACTCTTCCTTCTCAGAAGCGGTCATCGTTACTTTCGTCTTGGCTTCTTCAAGCTGCTGAATCAATTTTGCTTTCGCATCTTTGTCAGCTGCTCTTTCTCTTGCTACGATGGCATTGAGTTCTTCCTGTGTAAACGTCTTACCTTTTGCTTTCTCGGCTGCATCGGCTGCTGCTTTGTCAGCTGCTGCTTTTGCTGCTGCATCGGCATTAGGATCGTCGTACACTGGTTTGAAAACCCGATTCCACAATCTCGTCTTCATAATACTCCTTCTACGCACCCTTCGTCTATTACGTTGCCCTAGTGATGTTCAGTTCGCGACTATCACGAAGGTACGGTGCAAGCAGATGCCAAGCCGTAGGGCTAGGAATTCCTGCTAACACATAGTCTTGAACTACGCGAGCATCATAGGTGTTTTGAATCGAAGATATGCCATTACTATTAATGCGCGTATTTTCGATTTCCATATCTGCATCAACGTCGTCTAATAGTCGCAACGCCAATTCGCACGTTGCTTCCTTAATCGCCGTTGGTACATTCTCGTCATCTCCACGCGGAAACTGCAATTCTTGATCCGGATCTGCCTTATCACCAATGAAGTTGAGTTTATCGATGGCGCGTGTAGCCATGATAAGTGCTTTCAACTTATCGGTGTCAGATGCATCATCCCAAGCATCTGTGTGCAATCGTTCTGAGAAGTATGCTTGAGCATCTACAACTGTTATATAAGGCGTCATGATTATCTATGCCTCCTACGTCCTGC
The DNA here is from genome assembly GCA_035402645.1 of Candidatus Cloacimonadota bacterium. GTDB lineage: Bacteria > Cloacimonadota > Cloacimonadia > Cloacimonadales > DAONDQ01 > DAONDQ01. Next base: position 62,381 of record DAONDQ010000004.1, read on the forward strand.
TGCAGCCCATTTAGCCATACGTTTTGCTCCGTATTTCTTTCTGCCAATCCAAGCTGCAAGTGCTTTTGGATTCTTAACTCCTTTACGAGATAGTTTGCGCGTTAGCGCTTTGAACCTACCTCCCGATCCTAGTCTTGCTTTAGCCATTTGTTACCTTTTGCGTTTGCCACGCCCTTTTGATTTGCAAGCCATTGCAGTTCTCCTTATTTAGTTACTACACCGGCAGGTGTTACACTAACCGGCTTACTACTTGTTGCTTCAATCACCTTAGCAAGAGCCTCTAGACCTTCCTTAGCCTTGTCCCAGTTAAATCCTTCGGGTATAGTCAAATATACTTTCTTGCCAGTAGCAAAAATTGCTTTGATTGAACCAGTAGGGTTCTCTTGCGTGGGCGGTTCAGCCACCAATTCCACGAATGTGCCATCAGTAGTAACCAAAACAAGTTTTTCTTTTAAATTCATGCTAATCATTCCTATGGCATCGCCCTTGAAATTCTGAATAACAACAGGCTTTCCATCTTTGTCAAATGTCGTTACAGACATAGAGCTGCAACCGCTAAGAGTAATGATAGCGCTAAGACACAGAACCAAAATAATTCCCATTTTTCCATTCATCATTTACCTCCAAATCTGTTAATTAAGAATTCTATTATTACGGTTGTAATCGCAATTACTGCCGTCCATTTTAAAGTTTTTGATTCCTTAATCTCAACCTCAACGCCTTCAATTTTCTTATCTTGATTGTCTATTTTGATAGTATGCTCAGCTATCAATCTAGAATTAGTATTTGATTTGTCAAAAAGCTGATCTCTATTCTTTTTTATATCTTGGATGTTGTCATTTACAACCGCAAGTAACTTGTTAGTTTCCTGCATTTCCTTGACCATGTCTTTCTGATTGTTCTCAAATGAATTCAATCTGTCAGCATGTAATTTGCACTGTTGTTCACGTGCCTTAAATGCCTTTTCAACTGACTCATCTACTATCTTATGTATAGTCTGAGTATCTGTCATGGGAGTTCCTTTACTGCTACAAAAGTTCGATTCTTTTCAATATTTGATTTATTGTGTTTTAAATAAGCCGTCCACCCCCACGTTCCAACGGCTTCTTTAAAAGAGAATATATCAAACTTAGTCGCTTTACATTCCTTCATACCAATATATAAAACCTCATCGTTGATTGCGCGATCAAATATCTCTGCACCATATAGACCATCGTGTCCAGTTGCAGGAGCAGCGTACCTGTCATCCATCGGAGGATATAGCCACCAAATGGCTTTAGGTGTGCTTGCCAAATCAAACTTGAAACCTTCCTTAATTGTTACTTCAATCTTCTTACCGTTACTGAACTCGATTACGAATTTGAACTCTTTTTCAAGATTGTAGATGGTCTTCCGGAAGATTAACCAGTAACCCTCCGTGTGATCATTAGAAATATGAACACGTTTACCGTCGGCAAAGTGAACATGTTTCACATGAACGCCATCTACAATCTTGATTAGAGGTTCTCTTTTCATTATTCCTCGATTATTGCTTCTATGCCTTCAAGCATATTTGGTGTCATTCCCTTGTCCGGTATCTCGCTCAACTTCATCTTGTGGAGTTCGACTTTGATTTCTTCATCAAGGAACTTTTTGAATTCCTCGTTCTTCTTGTTCAGATACTCCACCAGTTTCGTTCTGTCTTTGATTGAGAACTCAGTATTGATTACTGCATCTTTCTCGTCCTTCATTTCAAGCATAACAGGGTTTCCCTTGTCATCTTTTTCTGCAAGTTCCTTGCAAAGTTCGATGCGACCGTCCTCAATCTTCTTCTGAACATCCTGTATCGTCTCGATTTCGTCTTTGATCTTCTTGCGATTCTTGCTTATTGCGTAGGTCCACTTCATTGAACCTTCCACGTTACCGACCGCCATAAGACCACTTGCCAACTTCAACAGATCGACCCTTTTCATACTCTGTCCCTTCCTTATTCAGTTATTATAGTTCCGCCAACGAAAAACGGATCGTTAGCGATTGCTATCGTTTCCATGAACTCAATCAACTCGTCCCAACTGTTCACATCTAAGTTCACTATGGCAAGTGCAACATAGATATGTGT